>JBAZRI010000004.1 GCA_041662965.1 Patescibacteria group bacterium
TCAGAGTGGTGGAACCCGTGCCCCCGTACATCACGCCGATACTGGTGGTGGCTTGCCAGACGCCGTTAGCCACACTGACCGGGCCGTTCCAGCCTGATGAGTCTTGGCCGGTTCCGCCTTGGTCAGGGCCTAAAGTGCCGACCAGTCCGGTGGTGCTAATGCCTAATGAGGAAGTGGCTGTATCCTGCCAGGCTGAACCGTCCCAAACCAGCACATGGCCGTAGGCTAAAGTGGAAGTGGAAACATCGCCGATCTGGCCGAGTTGGACCAGGGATGAGTTTAGCGTGTTGCCGTCCCAGGACAGAAGACTGCCGGCCGCGATGCGGTTACTTGGCGTATTGTAAAAAGTGTTCCATTCGGTGGAAGAAGCGGTTAGTAGGCCTTCATAGCCTAAGGCATAGCTTAGAGCTAAGGTGCCGGAAATAGTTATGGGATTTCCGGAAATAGCTAAACCGGTTGGCACAGACATATCAACCGAAGTAACCGAACCGGTTCCGGCCGCGTCAGAAGTGCAGATTAAGCCGGAAGCGCTTGAGTAAGAGCATAATTTACCATCAGTCAGCGTACCCTCTTTAAGAGAAAATTCAGTTCCGACTAATTGCAAGAGCGTACCTGTAGCCGTATAGCTGGAGCTGGCCGGAGTTGCCCAAGTTCCGTCCCCTCTTAAAAATTCCGCCGCCGTTCCGGTAGCCGTGGGCAGGCTGTAAACTCCGTTGATGTTAAGAGAGCTTACTTTCGCCGAACCGTTAACTTCTAATTTATAGGCCGGAGTAGTCGTGCCGATGCCGATATTGCCGCTAGCGTCTATATAAAGCGCCGAGCCCGGGCCGATAGCGGAAACCGTCGCGATGCCGGTATTGAATTTGGCGTCAAATCTGGCATCAGTCCAATAAAGATTGCTGCCCTCGGGTAAGTCTGAAGTTGATGTGATGCTGGTGCCGCTGCCGCCGCCTCCCAAAAAGACAGTCGTGCTTTTTATGCCTTTAGCCGCTTCGTCAAAACGGGCTTGCGTCCAATAAAGATTATCTCCCTCGGGAATATCCGAGGTAGTCACGTTGGTGGAAAGAGCGCCGTTGGAAACTTTAAGCACTCCGTTTAAATTACTGATGTCTAAACTGCTTGAAGCGGCAACAGGTATTCCGCCTAGGGATAAGTTTAAATATTTAGATTCAATTTTGCCACCGGGACCTAAAAGCATTAAATCCCCTTCTTTATCGCCGATAGTTTTCCCTTGGACAAAATATGAATCAATGGCGTGAAAGACTGAAGTTATTTTTTTTCTTGGAACCATTTCCGAGTCGCGGTTAACCCTGATGCCTAAATAATAATCATTATTTTGAAAATCAAAATTATCGGGAAAAGGATTCGCCGAACCAAGATAAGTTGAAATTATGCCGTTGACGGCGGTTAAGTTTTTTGTTTCTTCCCAAACGCGCTTGGCCTTATCCGAGTCGGATGGAAAATCGTCTTTAATTTTACGGTCAACGCTATAAATGGCGAAGCGAAAAGCATAAATGCCGTTTTCAATCTGCCTGCCTTGGCTGTTTTCAATATAGGCGGAGAGGCTTATCTCTTTGTTGCCGATGGCCGCGTCTCCCTTTAACGCTACCGGCGTTAAGGGGATTGGTTCTTCCGGCTCTGCTAAATTTAAAGAGCTGGTTGCCTCTTCGGGCGCGGCCGGTTCAATAGTTATCGGCGACGGCGCGGGCGTAACTTTTGCCGGAGGCGCTATAACCGCCTGTTGCGCCGACCGGAAAAAATAAAAATATATAAAAACCAAGCCCAGCAATAAAATAATCGCTAGAATAATTTTTAATAATTTTTTATTTCTTGCTTCTATCATCGGATATTATTTATTTTCATTCTTTTCTTAAAGCCCATTGGAACGAATCTTCTAAAGTATTGATAATGAGCTCAAAGATGGATATGGGCTTGGAGCCTGAATAAGCGGCAAAGCGGTTGGAAACCGCTTCGTTGCCAAAACGGTCGTGGGCTTTAATAATAAAATTATAAACCGTGGCCTTATCTAATCCGCTTAGCACCACGCTTTGGCTTAAAGAAAAATCATTGCTTTTAATTTTACGCGCCCGTGATTCATCCTCGCCGGCGCGGAAATATAAAATTTCAAAGTCAGCCAGCCGGTTGGTGCGCCAGGCGATAAAAAATTTATTTACTTCGCCGTTAAGATCGGTTACGCTTTCGCTTTTTACTTCCAAAACGGCTAGCGGCGTAGAAAAATTTTCGTCGGGAAGAAAAATCATTTCTCCTCCCAGGCTAACCTGCCCGGCTGAAAAATTTTCGCTGGCGAAAGTTGTCGTCCTGTCCGCTTCCGCGGCCGAGGCTATCGCCGTATCGGTTAAAGCCAAAAGCCTGGGCAAGGGCGAAGAAGAAGTTGCCGTTTCCGTTATGCCGGCTACGCGCCCTAAAGGTTCAAGATTAATAACGCCGCTCATTAATTTGCTCTGCCATAAACCGACGATAAATAAAACCGCTACGGCGAAACAAACCGTAGCGGCGGTAACTATGATTTTTTTATTAAAAACTTCGGCTAAATTTTTTTCTTTATCCGCTAGGCCGGCTAAGGCGGGCAAAAGAATTTCAACCTGCTTGTAAGCGGTTGCGGGCGAAGTTAATTCTTCCGTCGGCGCTTGAACCGGCGCTTCGGATAATATGCTGGCTAATTCTTGAACCGGCGCTTGAGCCGTGATTTGATCGGATATTTGAGATTGAGAAACTACCTCATGGCTAGACAATCTTTTTTCTTCTTGAGCGTGTTTTTCCAAGTACTCATTAAACCACTTTTTGGTAGTTAAAAAATTACGGCCAACGCGCTTGGCTTTAAGCTTTTTTCTTTGCACCAAAAGAGAGATGTAGGCCGGGCTGTAAGAGCTTATTTCAGCCAGCCGGCGCAAAGGCATTAATTCGTTTTCGCTAAGGGATTTATCTCGCATGGGGAGAGATAATTTAGAGGTATATTATTAACTTATTTTTGCTAAAAATTACTTATTATTGATTTGTGCTTATTTTAGTTTTAAATTTAATATTATATTATCAAGATATTATCAAGTTATTATCATTTATTATACCATAATTAAACATAATTTTACAGTAGCTTTTAATGGCTATAAAACCTCCGCGCGCCTTATAAATTATGCCACCTTTTTGCCATAAATATCCGGTTAATTTAACCTACGGCGCTTAAAGACTTTAGCTGATAACAAATTTATTTTTTGCTTATATTAAGTTAAAAACATAGGCCTAAAAATTGTTTCATTTTTTTATTAAAATAATATCTCTTTTACCCCCTGTATTTTATTAAAATTTTTTCCGCTAAAAAACAACGATTGCGCGTATTATAAAAGCGGGATTAAAATTATTTTTATCTCAAGTTATCCACAATCAGCCGCCAAACGATAAATATAAAAGCGCAGGCGCGGGCGCGCCAAAAAATAAATTTTAAACTAAAAAATCCATCTTGAAATAAAATTTATCATAAAAAATATTAAGCCCAATCATAATAGCAAGTCAAAAAATTATCAACATAAATTCTCTTATCGGATAGAAAAAATAAATTATATTTTATTGTTAAGCGCCTTAGGCGAAGATCAAAAAAATATGAAAAATTTTTAAAGCAAAAATTTTAAACTTGGCCAAAAAAATTTAATTTTTATGATCATGCCGTTAAGCGCCTCAACCGGCGCGGCGATCGGACTTTTTTAAAAAACCGCGCCATATAAAAACTCACCCCTTAAAATCCAGACGCGTTTTTTATTTATATTTTTTTATGTTATAATATAGCCATGGAAAATAATATTATAACCCAACAAACCGCCGGAGCCGAGCCGGATAAAAAAAACCAGCCCATAATCACCATTGAAGATTTAAACGTAATTTATTTTATGGGCAAGGCTAATGAATTCTACGCTTTAAAAAATATCAGCCTGGAAATTTATTCCGGAGAATTTATTATTTTTTTCGGACCGTCGGGCTGCGGCAAATCAACCTTGCTTTATTCAATCGCCGGATTGGAAACTAACATCCTGGGAAATATTTTAGTCAACGGGCAAAACATCGCCAAAATGGAGCATTGGGAAATTGAAGAATACCATCGTAAAAAAATCGGCATGATTTTTCAGGCTTACTATTTAATCGGCTCGCTTAATGTTTTAAATAATGTTATTCTGCCCCGAATATTTGTCGGCGTTGCGCATAAAGACCGAAAGAAAAAAGCCATGGAATTGCTCGAACATTTTGGCGTTAAAGAGCAAGCCAATAAGCTGCCCACGGAATTATCCGGCGGCCAGCAGCAAAGAGTGGCCATCTGCCGCTCTTTAATGAACGAACCTGATATTTTATTGGCCGACGAACCGCTCGGCAACCTTGATTCAAATTCCGCCAACGAAGTTATGATGTTGCTGTCAGACTTAAATGAACGCTTAAAAAAAACCATAATTTTAGTTACCCATAACCCGGACTATCTGCGTTTCGCCCATCGCGTTTTTTATTTGAAAGATGGCATGATTATAGATAGGAAAACCAATAAAGTCATTGACCGGACGATTAAAAAACTGGTTGAAATTGAAGAAGCCGCGCAACCGGAGATTTCCAGAAGCTTGTCGCTATTACTTAGGGCTTATTCCAGCCTGTCTTCGGCCCAAGCCGGCAATTTGCTTATACCTTTTAAAGCCAAACAGATAGTTTTGGAATCAATGCTCGGTTCATCATCAGACGAATTGGAAAAAATATCCAAAAAAGTGGAAGGCTTGATTATGCGCGGCGTTAATGATAATGATGAAGTGCTTAATTTTCTTGATGCTGATACGGAAAAAGGCGGTCTAGGCCTTGATAAAAGAACCGCGGCCAAGCTTACTGACGGCATAAAAGAAATTATTAAAGAAATTAAATTTCTGCAGGACGAGGAAGCGAAAAATAAAAAACATAATCTCGTTGATTCCAGCGCCGAAATCGTGCGAATTAGGCAGTATCTTATGAATATTTTTAAAATTGACATAACCTCGCTTGAAGTTTTAAGGAATTTTGATAAGGCTATTGGAGACCGGCTAAACGATAGCATTGATCAAATCGGTTTCCAAAAACAGCTTGATGCTCCGATTGATAAAGGCGGCGCCGGCTTTGACCGCAGAATTTCCAAAAAAATGTCTAAAAGAATGGAATTATTAATTTTAGGCAAATTTAAATAATAAAACGATCGCTGAATTTATAAGCGTCTAAACGACTATGAGGCTGCCCGATCTGATTCTATTATCAACCAGAGCCTTTACTGCCCGCCCCATGCGGACATTTTTAACAATTCTCGGCGTTAGCGTCGGTATTGGCACGGTTTTATTTTTAGTGTCTTTGGGCTACGGTTTGCAAAATATGGTCTTAAATAAAATAACTACGGCCGACGCTCTCTTAAGCATAGATGTTAGCGCCGGCAGCGATTATGATTCCGCGTCTTTAAACCAAACCAGCATTAAAAAAATTTCCGAGATTAAGGAAGTGGCCGAAATAAGCCCGCTGATAAGCTCAACCGCCCAGATGAGTTTAGGCGATCTGACCGGAGATACTTTAGTTAACGCCGTTGAACCTTCATTTTTTCGGCTCGGAGGCATTAGCGCGTCCTCCGGTAAATTGTTCAATGATAATGATAAATACAGCGCGGTAATATCCACGGCCGGGGCCAGACTTTTTAACTTAGCCCCGGAGGAAGCAATCGGTAAGCAGATAACGCTTACTTTATTTATTTCTAACGGCTTTAAAGACGGAATTGAAGAAACAAAAACCATCGCCCGGGCCGATAAATACACTATCGCTGGCGTAGTGGCAAATGAAAATTCCAGCTATATTTATATTCCCGCCGCTAGCCTGGCTGATTTAGATATTGATAATTATTCCCAGCTTAAAGTAAAGGTCAGCCAGGAATCATATTTATCACCGGTAAGAAACAAAATAATTAATTTGGGCTTTTTAGTCTCGTCTTTATCAGACACAATTGAACAGGCTAAAAATATTTTCCGCGTCATCCAAATAATTTTAGCTTTATTCGGCTTAGTGGCCTTAGTTGTTTCCGCTATCGGCATGTTTAATACTATGACTGTGACCTTGCTTGAAAGGATAAACGAAATAGGCATCTTGCGTTCAATCGGCGCTTCGGCTAACGATATCCTGTTTTTATTTTTAATTGAATCGGTCTTGATGGGATTTTTAGGCGGCCTGGGCGGAATTATTGTCGGCTATTCTAGCGGTAAAATCGCTAATTTCAGCCTTAATATTCTAGCTAAAACCTTTGGCGGCCAGCCGCTTAATTTATTTTACTGCCCGACTTGGTTTATCGGTTTTATTATTATTTTCTCCACTGTAATCGGCCTGCTAACCGGCGTTTATCCTTCACGCCGCGCCGCGAAATTAAATCCTTTGGAAGCGCTCCGCTATAAATAAAAAACCCGCATTTTATGAGGGTTGACTTACGGGCGTTTGCCCGTATTTTTTTATTTAAAAATAATAAAATTATTTAAATCTCTTCCATCACTTCCCTTCTCTCTTCTTTACTGTCAAAAATATCTTTAATAAAAACCGACAAGGCCGTAGTTACGGGTATGGAAAGCACGGCGCCGATCAGGCCGGCTAATTTAAACCCGGCCAAAATGGCTAAAATACTGACAATCGGATTTATGCCGACAACTTTTTGCATAATTTTCGGCTGGAGAAAATTACCTTCAATCAAGTGGACGATATAAAATAACACGATGGCTAAAGCCGCGAGCAAGGGCGACTGGGTATAAGCGATAAATACGGCCGGCAAAGCTCCTAAAATCGCTCCGACGTAAGGTATGAAAGAAAAAAATCCGACTAACAGCGCTAAAACTAAAGCGTAATTAATGCCTAATATTTCCAGGCCGATATAAGACATAGCCGCCAAAGACAAAGAGACGATTAATTGGCCTCTTAGCCAATGACCCATTTTTATCTGTATGCGATTAATTAAATGCATGATATAAGTTTGATGTTTTTCCGGAGCGACGGACCAAACTAATTTTTTCATGGCGCTTTCCTCAACCACCATATAAAAAGTTAGGACCAAAATCAAAACAAAAGAAAAAATTCCGCCAAAAATATTAAACAAAGTTAAAACCACTCCGGAAGCCGTGTTTTGCAAATAGCCGGTAATAATATCAAAAGAACTCTTGGTGCTATCCAACAAGCCATATTTTAGAGAATAATCTTTTAATAAACTGAACTTTGAAGATAGAGATTCAATATAATCGGGAAAATTATTCGCCAGGCCGTTAATTTCGCTGATAATCGGCGGAATGATTAAATATAAAGCCGTGCCTAAAACGGAAAAAAATATAAAATATAAAAGCAGAACGCTGACTGAACGGGGAATTTTCTTTTTCTTAAGCTTATCAACCCAAGGGTCAAGGGCGCTGGAAAATACCAAAGAAACAAAAAAGATTACTAAAATATCGCTGATTAAATATAAAAAGTACAGCAAAACAAAAATAGCGATAGTTTTAATTATTGTTCCGCTGGTTATATTTATGCTGATTGGCTGTTTGTTTAATTCCATATTGGTCAAACTAGTTTTATGCTTACATTATAAATCATCGCTGAAATTAGAGCAAACTAAATTATTTAAGCTCTTCTTAAAATACAATTAAAAATCACTTGGGGGTTCGGGGGTTGGAGTTGGCGCCAAGGCTTACAGAGATAAGATTAATCAACGAGATAGCCAATCGGAAACCCCCGAGACTTTTTGCTTACTTTTTAGTCATAAAAAGTAAGTCCTAGCGAAGCGCCACGAATGTAAAATTTAAGAAAAAGCATACAAAAATATTTTAAATGACAATAAAAAAGCGGCCCGAGCGGAGCGGAAAGATTAAATGAATTTCAATAATAAAAATAGGGCAGTTTATTAAACTGTCCTATTTAAATATTATAAATTTTATTTTTATTTATAGTCCGAGGCCTTGGCTGGTGACTACATCCCCATCATTGACGGATCCATGCCGCCGGGCATGCCGCCGCCGGTATGGCCGCATTCTTTGCTTTCCGGTTTTTCGGCGATAACCGCTTCGGTGGTTAAAAACATAACCGCCGCGCTAGCCGCGTGCTCTAAAGCCGAGCGCACGACTTTAGTCGGGTCAACAATGCCGGCCGCGAACATATCTTCAAATTTATCCGCCATAGCATTATAGCCTAAATTCTTGTTGCCGGCTTTATATTCTTTAATAATATTATATAAGACTAGCGAGCCGTCTTTGCCCGCGTTAGCCGCGATTTGCTTAATCGGTTCTAGAATTGCCGTGTCCACTAAGCGCGCGCCGGGCGTATCTTCTTTTTTATCGGTTAACTCGTTAAAAGCATTGCCGGCTTGCGCTAAAGCTAAACCGCCTCCGGCCACTACGCCTTCGGCTATAGCCGCGCGAGTCGCGTTTAAAGCGTCTTCAATCCGGTCTTTCTTTTCTTTCATTTCGGTTTCCGTGGCCGCGCCAACTTTTATAACCGCTACGCCGCCGGAAAGTTTAGCCAGCCGTTCTTGCAATTTTTCTTTATCATAATCCGAATCAGTCACTTCTAACTCTTTTCTGATTTGCGCTACGCGATTTTTAATCGCCTCGGCCGAGCCTTTGCCTAGAACTATAACCGTGTCTTCTTTAGAGGCCACGACTTTTCGCGCGCTGCCTAAATCAGCGATTTCCGCTTTTTCTAATTTCAAACCAACTTCTTCGGTAATAAACTTACCGCCGGTTAAAATGGCGATATCTTCTAGCAGGGCTTTGCGGCGATCGCCGAAACCCGGCGCTTTAATGCCTAAAACGTTAAAGGTGCCGCGCAATTTATTAACCACGAAAGTGGCCAAAGCCTCGCCCTCAATTTCATCGGCGATAATCACCAAATCTTTTTTGCCGGCTTGCGCCATTTTTTCTAAGAGCGGTAAAATTTCCTGGATGGAAGCGATTTTTTTATCAGTAATTAAAATATGCGGCTCATTAAATTCGGCTTTCATTGATTCGGTATTGGTAATCATGTAAGGCGAAACATAGCCCTTGTCAAACTGCATGCCTTCAACCACTTCCTTAACTACGCCGAAAGACTGGCCTTCTTCAACCGTAATCACGCCGTCTTTGCCTACCGCTTCCATGGCTTCGGCGATAATATTGCCGATCTCGGAATCATTAGCTGAAATTGAAGCTACTTGAGCGATTTCTTCTTTAGTCTTAATGGTTTTGCTCATTTTCTTTAAATTGGCTACAACTTCGGCTACCTTATCTTCAATGCCAATTCTAAGTTCAATTGGGCTGATGCCGCTAGACACCATTTTTAAACCTTCAGTAATCATGGCTTGGGCTAAAATCGTCGCCGTAGTCGTGCCGTCGCCGGCCACATCGTTGGTTTTAGAGGCAACTTCTTTTACCAGCGCGGCGCCGATATTTTCAAACTTGTCTTCAAGTTCAATCTCTTTGGCCACGGTCACGCCGTCTTTAGTAATGGTCGGAGAGCCATAGCTTTTTTCTATGACGACGTTTCGCCCTTTCGGCCCGAGCGTAACTTTAACCGCGTTGGCTAATTGGTCAACGCCCCTTTTTAAAGCGCCTCTGGCTTTTTCATCGTAAATAATTTGTTTTGCCATATTGTTTTTATTTATCATTGCGAGGAGCATAACCTCTTTGTCATTGCGGGCTTGACCCGCAATCCAGAAACTTGTTCGCATCGTCTAAGCCTGGATTCCGGCTCGTAGGCCGGAATGACAGAAAAAGACAATTACTCGCAACAAAAAGTTTAATTATTAATTATTCTAGTATTCCCAATATATCCCCCTCACTGATGATTAGATATTCCACGCCGTCAACTTTTATTTCATCCGGAGAATATTTTTTAAACATAACTTTATCCCCGACCTTAACGCTCATCGGCGCTCTTTGGCCGTTATCCAATAACTTGCCATCGCCCACGGCCACGACTTCGCCTTTTTCCGGCTTTTCTTTATCTATGGTGTCGGGCAAGACAATGCCGGACTTGGTAATTTCGTTTTCACTGATCGGCTTGACCACAATATGGTCATGCAAAGGTTTTAGCTTCATAAATCTTATAACTCATAGCGCATAACTGCTCTTTTTGTCATTCCCGCGCAGGCGGGAATCCAGGAGTATGCGCGCTAGAGTTTATTAATTATTATTTATTAAAAATTCGCAATTGATAATTCGTAATTTTTAATTGAATTTAGCACTTGCCTAGCTAGAGTGCTAATCTATTATTGTATTTTAACCGCTCAATCAACTGTTGTCAAGTATTTAAATTTTCAGCTAATTTTTAATAAAAAATTACCTGTCATTCCCGCGCAGGCGAGAATCCGGAGGTAAGCCATAAAAACGTTTTTACTTTAACCAGCTAATTTAAAAAATAAAAAGGGCTGGAGAATAAAATTTTCTCCGCCCTTTGCGTTTTGTTTTCAACGACGCCTTTTCGTCTATTTTGGCGACGTCTGAGATTGAAGTCTTTTTTTTATAAAACTGCCGGCATAAGCTATCACCAGAGATACCAAGCAAGCAGCAGCTAAGAATACAAAATAAATTACTGGCGCTTCGTATCTTTCGGATAGAAACACGTTTGCAGATAAACCTACCAACACGCCTGTTGACCCCATCAGTAGCCTGCTCGGCATCTTGTTTTCAATCGTGCCAGCTAACCAGCCAAGAAACACGCCAATAACCGCCACTATACCTATACTAGTAAGAAACGAGTCAATAGCAGCAATGGCCGTCTCTATTATAACTATAGCAAGTAAGCAGCCGTAAAATAAAAAAAGATTACGAATTTTCATTCCTATTGACAAGCGATTAATTATGCTTACTGTTAAAATAAAAATCGCAGACATTAAAAGGACATTGCTTAAAATAAAATCAGATTTTATTTCGGTTCGAGGAATTTTTGAACTGCTCCATCCAGTTGCCGGTCCGTAGCTTATCGCACTGTCCGAGTATTCCCTTTTTACTTGGACAGGAAAGCTAAAAATAAATGTTGTTTTTTCTTTTTTTCCTTTAACCACGATTTTATCGCCGAAGCTACCTTTTACAAGTCTGTCTGCGTCTTCCGGTGAGAGTCCTTTAGGCACGTTGGGAATTCTTTTTATTTCTTTTATTTCGGTAATGATAAGCGTGCCGTTTTCTAACGACACCTCCTCCTTCGCTTCCGCCGGCAAAATAACAAAAACAATAGACAAAAACACAACCGCCAAAACCGCCAGAATTCTTTTCATGACCATCTCCTTCCATTTTTGAATTTTAATTTATTTTTAAAAAAGCTTTCCTTTATCTGAATAATATATTATACAAAACTATCGGAATTTGTCAATAAAAAATCCGCGAACTTACGCCCGCGGAATTAAGGTGAAACAAAATTATTCAACTATTTATTCAACTATGAAGCCATCAACTTTAATCTTGCCGTTAAATTGGCTAGCCGCTCGCTCGGCGATTTCTTTTAACTCATCAAGCTGCTTTTGATTATTAGCCGAAACCACGATATAGAAAGGATTGTCTTTATCAAACCTTTCGCCAAAACCATGGTCGCCTAAAGGAATTTTGGCCAGTGTAACCAGCTCAACTTCCTGATCTTTTGGATTAAAACCAAGATCCGGACCGCTGCACATAAAGCCGGCCGGCAATTCCGGCAAAGCCGACGGATTAAACTTGCCCGTACCGTCAAGGTAAATCGCCCGTTCGTTATGCATAGTGTTAAGCATTTTGGTATGCTCATACTCCGCCCCTAGCCTTCTGGCTAGCTCTTGGCTGTAGTAGATGCCCAGCTCGTCCGAAGTATTAACGCCTTCAGGCAGCTTTTCGCCAGCCGCCTGCATCAAATCAAACTTTATTTTCGCGGCGCCGCAGTGATCATGGCTCTTTACTTTTTTTATCTTGCCCTTATTGGCGAGAATAAACTTTTCCAGTTTAGTTTGATCTTTACTCTTGTCGAACATGGAATCAAAAAAAAGAAGAATACCATTCCCGGCTGTGCCCAGGCGATGTTCATCCTCGTCGCAGATTCTACCGTCACTACAACCTGCCACCTCGGATTTTTCGGCAAAAGCTTCAGCCGTATCAAGCTGGCTCATTATTTCCGCCACGCTCTTCCCGGCCTTTAACCCCCTAATAAATTCCAATTTTTCTGATTCTTCCCAAAGGTTTTGTGCCTCTTCGGCGTGGCTTTTGGTTTGCTCGTTATTCATAATTGTTTCTCCCCCTTCTATTATATTATTTTGTCCCATTTTATTATAATTTATTTTTATTCAATATTTTTAATTTTCCGCCATCTTTTAATCGCCTTGGTTCTGGCTAATTCTCGCTCTATGGCGGCGTTGACTTCAACGAAATCAACGTTTTCGCCGCGGCGCGCTTTTTCTTTAAGCTCGACGGCCCTTTTGCGAGCTTCTTCAACCCGACCCAGATCAATCTCTTCGGCGCGCTCGGCCGTATCGGCTAAAATCACCACCTTGTCTTTTAAAACTTCTAAAAACCCTCCGGAAATCGACATAATTTCTTCTTCGCCATTTTTCTTTTTAACATGAACCACTCCCGGCTGAAGGCTTGATACCAGCGGAATATGGTTAGGCAAAACCGTAATCTCCCCGACTTTGGTCGGTACGGTAATTTGCGTTATTTCTTCGCGCAAAACCACGCGCTCCGGAGTGACGATTTCAAATTTTATGAATTTATTGTCCATATATTTATTGTCATAAACTTATTGTCATTGCGGGCTCCGACCCGCAATCCACCCCGCATTTTGCGGGGCGGCTCGGAGGCCGGAATGACAGCAAATGCTATTTCCCCACTTCTTCAATCCCGCCTTTCATATAAAAATCGCCTTCGCTCTTAGAGTCATGTTCGCCGGCGAGAATCTCTTTAAAACCGCGGATAGTCTCGGCCAGCTTAACATATTTCCCCGGATGCCCGGTAAAAGTTTCCGCCACGGCGAACGGCTGGGATAAAAATCTTTGTATTTTTCTGGCGCGCGCCACGGTAATTTTATCTTCAGCCGATAATTCTTCCATGCCTAAAATAGCGATAATATCCTGCAGATCTTTGTATCTTTGCAATACTTTCTGCACGCCTCGGGCAATATCATAATGGCCTTGGCCGACAATCTTCGGATCTAGAATAACCGATGAAGAATCTAAAGGATCCACGGCCGGATAAATGCCTAATTCGGATAAGCCGCGGGATAAAACGACCGTGGAATCAAGGTGGCCGAAAGTCGTGGCCGGCGCCGGATCGGTTAAATCATCAGCCGGCACGTAGACGGCCTGGATGGAAGTGATTGAACCTTTATCGGTTGAAGTTATGCGCTCCTGTAGCTCGCCCATTTCGGTGGCTAGAGTCGGCTGATAGCCCACGGCGCTCGGCATGCGACCGAGCAAAGCTGAAACTTCCGAGCCGGCCTGGGTAAATCTAAAAATATTATCAATAAAAAATAAAACATCTTTATTTTTTTCATCGCGGAAATATTCGGCGATAGCTAAACCGGATAAAGCTACGCGGGCGCGGGCTCCCGGCGGTTCATTCATCTGCCCGAAAACCATGGCTAATTTGTCCAATACTTTAGCGTCTTTCATTTCCTTGTAAAGATCATTGCCTTCGCGCGTCCTTTCGCCAACGCCGGCGAAAACCGAAACTCCGCCATGCGCTTTAGCGATATTATTTATAAGCTCTTGGATTACCACGGTTTTGCCGACTCCGGCGCCGCCGAACAAGCCGACCTTGCCGCCTTTTAAAATCGGGCAGATTAAATCAATGACTTTAATGCCGGTTTCTAAAATTTCGGTTTTAGTAGATTGCGACACGAATTCCGGCGCGCCGCGGTGGATCGGATATCTTTTGGCGGTTTTCACGTTTTCGCCGCCGTCAACCGTCTGGCCTAAAACATTAAAAATCCGGCCCAAAGTTTCCTCGCCGACCGGTACGGAAATATTATCTCCGGTATTCACGACTAAATCGCCGCGTTTTAGCCCGTCGGTTGTGCCCATGGCGATAGCCCTGACCGTATTGCCGCCTAAGTGCTGCTGGGTTTCTAAAACTAATTTTTGGCCATGGTTATTGATTTCCAAAGCCGTATAAATTTCCGGCAGGCCGCCTGAAAACTGCACGTCCACGACCGCGCCGATGACTTGCTTGACCGTTCCTTGCTTAATTATTTTTTCACTCATATTATTTAAGTTTGAATTATAAATTATTTATTCCGCTAAAGCATTCGCTCCCGCGCTAATTTCCGCTATTTCCGCCGTAATGCTGGCTTGTCTGGCTTTATTGTATGATAAGGTCAATTCATTCACCATGTCCCCGGCCGCGTCCGTGGCCTGATGCATGGCCGCCATGCGCGCCGAATGTTCGGAGGCGTTAGACTCTAAGAGCGCCTGATAAAGCTGGATTTCAATCAAACGGGGCAGCATCTGGTCCAAAACTTCTTCCGGGCTGGGTTCAAAAACATATTCATAATTAAATTGTCCGCTTTGCAAATATTTCTTTTCCTTCTGTTCTACGAATTCTTTATCCAAGCCAAGCCTGGTGTCTTCGCCAACTATGCCCAAAGCATCGTCAATTTTATCAATTTCTATGGGCAAAATTTGCTTAACTCTGGGAATTTGCTTTGACGAGCTGACAAAATCCGTATAAGCCACCATAACTTTATCATACTGGCCGCTTAAATATTCGCCGATAACTAAATTGGCTACCGGCACGATTTCGTTGACCTCGCTGGCTAAATCAAGCTTGGGGAAATCAGCCGTAATCGTTTGGCCGTGGCGGCTGATGGCCGCGCCCTTTTTACCGACTAAAATAAATTCCGCTTCTATTATCGTCTGCTCGCCCATGGTTTGATATTTTTTAATTGACTCGTGCACTTTATTGATAATCGCCGCGTTAAAACCACCGCACAGCCCGCGGTTGGAAGTAATTAAAATAATGCCGACTTTCTTGATTTCTTTCCTTGGAGTTAAAAGCTGGTGCAGCGGCTGATTATTGCTGTTTGCCGACCGGGACAAATTCAAAACCGTCAGCCAGCTTAAATTAGCGTAAGTCCTGGTACGCAGCACGGCTTCAATGGCTTTGCGCATTTTTGACGCCGCCACCATTTCCATGGCCTTGGTGATTTTTTTGGTATTGCCGATGGATTTTATTCTGTTTTTTATATCTCGGCCTGATGGCATATTATTTTATCAAATAATCCAAATTATTTTTATAATCCATAATTAAGCTCTTCATCTCCGCTTCTAATTTTTCATCTAAGTCTTTCTTTTCAGAAATATCTTTTAAAATCTTTGCCCCAGAGCTGGCCGCGTATTTATACAAGCCGGCCTCAAAGTCGGAAATTTTTTCTACCGGCACGTCATCGGTTAAGCCGTTAATCAGGGCGAAAAAAATTAAAATCTGGTTGGCTACAGAGACCGGCGAATACTGGTCTTGCTTGAATATTTCCTGCAGCCTTTTGCCGCGTTCCAGCTTCGCCTTAGTATCTTTATCCAGCTCCGAACCGAATTGGGCGAAAGCGGCTAATTCTCTAAACTGGGCGGCTTCTAATTTCATTTTTCCGGCTACTTTCTTCATGGCTTTAATCTGGGCGCTTGAACCGACGCGGGAAACCGATAGGCCGGCGTCAATAGCCGGACGGCTGCCTTGATAAAACAGCTCGGGCATTAAATAAATTTGGCCGTCGGTTATGGAAATAACGTTGGTCGGAATATAAGCCGACATATCGCCGGATTGAGTTTCAATAATCGGCAAAGCCGTGATTGAGCCGCCGCCGTATTCTTGATTTAGCTTGCAGGCGCGCTCTAAAAGCCGAGAATGCAGATAAAAAACGTCGCCCGGATAAGCTTCTCTTCCTGGCGGACGGCGCAGTAGCAGAGAAATTTCCCGATAAGCCACCGCGTGCTTTGATAAATCATCATAAACTATTAAAACATCCTCGCCTTTATCTAAAAAGTATTCGGCCATGGCGCAGCCGGCGTAAGGCGCGATATACAAAAGTGACGCCGGGTCGCTGGCGCCGGCTAAAACCACGGTAGTATAAGCTAGCGCGCCGGCTTGCTCAAGCTTAGCCACAATGCCCGCCACTTTAGATTCTTTCTGTCCAATGGCCACATAAATACATTTCATATTCTGGCCTTTTTGGTTGATGATGGCGTCAATGGCGATAGCGCTCTTGCCGATCTGGCGGTCGCCGATAATCAACTCCCTTTGGCCGCGGCCGATCGGAATAATCGCGTCAATGGCTTTAATGCCGGTTTGCACCGGCTGTCTGACCGATTCGCGGGTAATTACGCCCGGAGCGATTTTTTCCACCGGATAAAATTTATCCGCTTGAATCTCGCCTTTGCCGTCCAGCGGCGCGCCTAAAGGATTAACTACGCGGCCGATTATGCCATTGCCAACCGGCACCTCTAAAATTTTATTTAAGCATTTAACTTCATCGCCTTCTTTAATGCCGAGATAATCGCCCAAAATAATCGCGCCCACGCGGTCTTCTTCCAAATTCAGGGCCATGCCGTAGACAGAGCCGCTGGCTGTTTTTTTGTCCCCCGTAGCTTTAGCGGAGGGGGAAAATTCCAACATCTCCGACATCATGGCTTCGGAAATGCCTTCAACGCGAGCTATGCCGTCGCCGATTTCAATCACCCGGCCGACGGTTTCATGCTTAATCCCGGCCTTAAAGCCGGAAATCTGCTCTTTAAGCTGCTCAACGATAAAATCTTTGGTAGAACTCATAATATTTAGAATTTCTAATTTTAATTTCTAATTTCTAAACAATTGAAAATTAATTCATTAAAAATTGTTTGAAAATTGAAAATTGAAAATTGAAAATTATTTAACTAATTTACTTTTTAATTCCTCTAACTGCGTTTTCAGGCTCCCGTCAATTATCTTATCGCCATATCTCACTATCACTCCGCCTAAAATATTCTTATCAATTTTTTCGCTTATTAAAACTTCCTTGGCGCCGGAAAGTTTAATGATATAATTTTCTAATAATTTAATATTCGCTTTGTCCAGCTTATTGGCGCCCGCGGCTTCGGCTTCTATGATGCCGCGTTTTTCATTCCAAATTTTTATAAACTGGGCTATAATCTTATCCTCTTTAGCCAGCATATTTTTCTCGGCTAAAAGTTCAATGAATTTGGCAATAACCGCCTTAACCTGGCTGGGCGATTTTCCGTCCACTGATTCGTATAAGCTTAAAGCTAATTGTTTCGGCTTTATTCTCATATTTACCTTATCATTTTTTTAATCATTTCCCTATCTTTTTTTTCATCAATTTTTTCGCCTAAAATCTTCTCCACCGCCGCAATAACCAAATCCGCCGCTTCTTTCTTTATTTCTTTTAAAGTAATTTCTTTTTCTGTCTGCATTTTCTGTTTTTCCTGGTTGATAATCGCCCCGATTTCTTCTTTGGCGCGCGCGATCATCTCCTGTTTACGCGCGTCGGCGTCAACCGCGGCTTTCTCTAAAATAATATTGGCTTGCTGCTTGGCTAGAACCATGGCTTTATTGAATTCCGCCTGCGTCTCGCTTAATTTTTCTTCAACTTTTTTCGCGTCTAAAAGCCCTTTTTCAATTTTAGCCGTTCTCTCGGCCATAACGCGGGCTATGGGCTTAAAAGCAAACCAATACAAAACCGCGAACACAATGGCAAAATTAACCATCTGCGCGATTATCAATTTAACGTCAATGTGGAATGTTTCTATCAAATTTTCCATATATATTATGTTTATACAATTAATAATTTCACCACTGCCCCGATTAATTTAGCCGGAGCAGTCCGTAAAACCACTAAAATTACTTAATGCTAAAGGCAATGACCAGGGCATAAATGGCAACCGCTTCAGCGAAAGCGGCGGCCAAAAGCATGGGGACTAAAATCTTACCGGCTGCTTCCGGGTTGCGGCCGATGGCTTCCATGGCCTTGGCTCCGATCATGCCGATGCTTAAAGCCGGCGCGATTGAACCGATGCCGATGGCTAAAGCCTTAGCTAACATTACTGTGTCCATAGATTTATTCTCGTAACTCGCAACGCCTTAAACGTAACGATATTACTTTTAAATTATTTATAATTTAACTATTAGTTGGCCTGAATTTGTAAAATTTTCGTGCGAGGACTGTTTGAGCTTCGCGGCAGCGAAGCGAGTTCCGCAGTAGAAAATTTTTTAAATTCAGGCCAACTATCAAATGTCGCAGCCTATACTCTAATATTGTCTAATGCTCCTCTTCTACCGTGTTCATAGATAAATATGCTAAAATCAAAACCGCGAAAATAAAAGCTTGGACTAAGCCGACGATTATTTCTAAAAACATAAAGGGAATGGGCAAACCGAAAGCCAATAAGGCCGACATGGAGGCGAGCAATACTTCGCCGGCGAAAATATTGCCGAAAAGACGAAAGGACAGGCTGGCGACTTTGGCCGCTTCGCCGACGATTTCTATCAAGCCGACGAATACTTTAATCGGGTTGACGAAAATAATCGCCGGATCCTTAATGACTTTCTTGGGTATTTCCAGCAGGGCTTTGATATTTATGAATTTATTTATATATTTCCAAAAGCCTAAAGCGATTACGGAAAAAATATGGCTGAAAACCACGCCGATAATGGCTAGGGCTAAAGTGGTATTTAAATCAGCCGTGCCGCCGCGGAAAAAAGGAATAAAAACTTTTTCGCCATGTTCGGCCGCTACTTGCCCGATTGAACCGACACCGGGCAAAAGACCGAGCCAATTATTCAATAAAATAAAAACGAAAAAACTTAAGACAAAAGGAAAATATTTTAAAGTCTTCGGCCGCGAACCGGTTACCGAATCAAATATGTCTAAAAGCATTTCTATAACCGCCTCCACCGCGTTCTGAACGCCTTTGGGCACAAGCTTGATTCTTGATCTTAAAAATAAGCCGAAAATAACCACCAATAAAACTACCAGCCAAGTATTAAGCAGAGAATTGGTTATGGGGAAATTATGGAATTTAAAAATCTGCTCGGAGAATAAAGTGCTCTCCGTCTTTATCTCGTTAAATTGTTCGCTGCTGTGAGCTCCGGCTTCGCCGGATTTAACGGGGTAAATCTCGGAAGGCGTTGCCTGAATTTCAGTTTCAGCGGCCGCTGGCGGCAATATCATAAGATAATAAAACAAAAAAATTGGGTTTTTATATCCAAAATTTTAGATAAATTTATTTAATTATTTATTTTTATCCGACTCTCCGCTTTTACCTAACTCGCTGATTTTTTTATACTCGGCGATGGTATTTTTTATCAAACCGGCCATTGAGGCGATAAAAGCGATGCCGATGCAAAGTAATAGCAGTTTGGGCGCGCTGTCATATTTCTTATCAAGCCATTTGCCAAGATACAGGGCGATAATTATCGGCGCGGCTATCCAAACCGATAATCTGGAAACTATCATTACCGCCGGCTGCCACCAGGCCGCTTGGCTTAATTTTCTCCCGGCTGGCTTTTCCGGATTTGTCTCCTCCGCCATATTTGCTTTATCAAGTTAAAATTTAATGGCCGAAGAGCTTGGCTCGCTATTAAATTTTAACTTGATACATTATATTTTTTGAAAATATTAAAAACTTTTTTTGAAAAAGTTTTTAAAAATTCTAGAAAATATTCAAGGGCGATGCCGTCCTTGAATTTTTTCTATTTATAAACAGTTGCCCACTTATTTTATACAGCAAAATTGAAAAATAGTCAACCCCGCGAAATCCGCTTTTGCGAAAATTCGTTCGCGAATTTATTTAACGAGGCCAACCCGGTTAAAAATCTGGCTATAGGCTAAATATTAAAAATTTTTCTAGCGTTATTTGTGCTAATTTCAGCTATTCTTTCAAAGCTTAAATTCTTAATCTCCGCGATTCTTTCCGCCACTTTTTTAACTAACAATGGCTCATTGCGCTGGCCGCGAAACGGCTCCGGCGTCATAAAAGGGCAGTCGGTTTCAACCATAAATTTATCATTAGGTATGCGCCGGATTAAATCATCCCATTTGGCGGAAAAAGTTATCAGCCCGGTAAAAGAAATATTTAAGCCTAAGCTAAAATATTGCCAAGCCAATTCTTCGTCGCCGGAGAAACAATGCATTACGCCCCAAGCCTTATCTTTAGGCAGGCTGGCTTTATGGTCCTTTTTAAAAGTTTTTAAAATTTCCAGCATATCATCATGCGCCTGGCGGCAGTGGATGATAACCGGCAATTTTAAATTATCGGCTAATTCAAGCTGGCGCAAAAAAACTTCTTTTTGCTTCTGCTTAACCGCGGCCAGATCGGATTTTACGTCAACATGATAATAATCCAAACCGATTTCGCCTACGGCCACCACTTTTTTAAACTGCGCTAATTTTTCATAAACGTCATAGCTGAATTCTTCCTCGCGCGTAGTAAAATCATAATCATCTCCTCGGGCTTCCTGCTCGTGCGTATGCATAGGGTGCAATCCGACCGCGGCATAAACACCCTTCTCGTATTTATTGGCGTACTCTAAAGCGCGCTTGGAAGTTTTTGTTTCCGCGCCGACTAAAATCATAAAAGTATCATTAGCTAAAGAGCGGCGTATCACCTCGTCGGCGTCGTCTTTAAAGGCGTTAAAATTTATATGCGCGTGGGTATCGATTAACATATTTATTACCCCCTTTAACAAAGGGGGTTAGGGGGGATTTTATTATTTTCTCAAAACTTTTATATTTTTAATATCCCTAATATCTACTAGCCTTGACGGCTTGGTTCTTTTGCATTCTCCGGCGTCAATTACTAAATCCGGGAAATATTTAAAATGCTTATCTAGATTTTTTACATTGGTCAGCGGCTTTTCTCCTTTTTTATTTAGACTGGTAGAGACAATCGGCAGGCCGACCCCATTGATTATTTTAATCAAAAAATCATTATCTGGCAATCTGACGCCGATGCTGTTTAAGCCGCCGGTTAATTCAACCGGTAAATTCGGCCGTCTTTTTAAAATTACGGTAACCGGCCCTAAAACTCCTCTCCTTGCTAAGGAGAAGCTAGGGTGAGGTCTTTCCCAAATATCCTTTAAATATTCCATCTGCTCTAAATTCACAAAGCAATATTTTTTTAGCATCTCAAAATCGCTAATTAAAATAAGCAATGGCTTAGCTCTTTTCTCGCCCTTAATTTTATTTATTCTTTTTATGGCTTCGGCGTTTAGCGCGTCGCAACCTAGCCCATAAATCGTATCGGTCGGATACGCTAATACTTGCCCGCGCTTTAAATAATCCGCAATCAAGCTTATCTCCTCCTGAACAATTTTATTTACATCTATTTTTATACTTTGCATGTTATATACTTGTCATTCCCGCGTAGGCCTGCCTATCCGGTAGGCAGGCGGGAATCCCCGCCCGCCATCGCTACGCTTAGGCGTTAGCGGGCGCGGCATTTCCTTATAATTTTATAATAATTTTTTCACTATACTTTCAACTGTTTTTAAATTGTTCAGCGCGCCGGTTTTATAATCTAGATGCCCGGAAACGCCGTTCGCGTAATTATCAATTGAACTAACGGCGGCGATTGGCAAGCCGATTTCCGCGGCTAAAATAACCTCTGAAGCTAAGGTCATGCCGACCACGTCGGCGAATTTAGAAAACATTTTTATTTCAGCCGCGGTTTCAAACCTCGGCCCGGCCGCCTGTAAATACACTCCTTTTTTATAAATAGGCAAATTTATCTGTCCGCAAATTTTTATTAACAACTCTCTTAATTCTTGAGAAAAAACCGGCGTGGTGTGGACGATTTTATCGTTAAAAAAAGTCTGATTGCCGTTTAAACTGATAAAGTCATGGGGTATTAAAAATCCGGGCGCTTTTACGCTTTTTTTCAAACTGCCGGCCGAGTTGAAAGAAATAATTTTTTTAACGCCGTAATCGGCCAAAGCCTTAAAGTATGCTTTGAAATTAATCCGCTGCGGCGGTAAATTCCCCTGATGCCGCTGAATAAAAAAAACTTCTTCGCGGCGGTAAATAACCGCCCGCCCGTATTTATTTTTTATTTTTACCGGCTTAAAATCGTTAAATAAATCCGACGACATTAAGCCGCTGCCGCCGATTAAGCAAGTTTTTTGTTTCATAAATTAATATTTATAGCGTCGTTATCGGCCTGGATTGAGTAATATAAAATTTACCGCGAGCAAAAGCCCATTCTATATCTTGCGGCTTTTTATAATGCTTCTCTATATTAGCACAAATTTTAGTTAATTCAATAATCTGTTTGCCATTTAGTTTTTGTTTTTCCTGTTTAGCTTTTGGCACAACCGCGCGCTTAATTCCACCGCCGGTTTTTCTAATTATCATTATTTTCTGCTTAGCAATATTTATATCCATTATTGATAAATTTTGTTTGTCAATAACATAGGCGTCCGGTGTTATTTGGCCTGACACTATGGCTTCGCCTAGCCCCCAGCCGGCTTCAATAATCATCTGATTTTTATCTTTGGTCACCGGGTGCACGGTAAAAGCGATGCCGGAAATTTCCGACTCTATCATATGTTGGATAACCACGGCTACGCTAACTTTGGTTTTTAATAATTTTTTTTCATGACGATAAAAAATCGCTCGCGGCGTAAAAAGCGATGACCAACATTTTTTAACATTTTCTATTAAATCTTTTTTGGTTGTATCTAAATAAGTTTCTAATTCTCCGGCCCAGGAAGCCACGGACGAATCTTCGGCCGTAGCCGACGAGCGCACGGCCACGAAGAACTCCCTCTCTTTGCTAAGGAGAGGGCGGGGGTGAGGTTTTCCTCTTAATTTATAATATTCCGCTAAAATTTCTTTTTTTATGTCGTCCGGCATAGCCTGATCATGGATTAAACCGCGGATAACATTTGACGCCTTATCTACCGAATTTATATCTTTATAATTTACTTTCTTTAAAATCGCCGCTACGTCAACGCCTAAGTCGGTTTCTTCTAAAAACCGATCGAAAGCCGCGGCTAAAACCACAAACCCGGGCGGAACAGGCATTTTGGTTTTTGTCATCTCCCCTAAGTTAGCTCCCTTACCTCCAGCCTCGCCCGCGTCTTTATAAGAAAGTTGTTTAAAAATTTTGGTAAACATGTTATTTATTATTTTATTATCTTTACAATCCCCTTATCCGCATCAACTTCCACTAAATCGCCGTCATGCAAAATTTTAGTAGCGATTTTGGTACCAATTATACAGGGTTTATTCATCTCGCGGGAAATAATGGCCGCATGGCAGGTTACTCCTCCTTCATCCGTTATAAAGCCAATGGCTTTTTTCATGGCCTGAATATAATCGGGCGTGGTCATGGCAGTCGCCAGAAAGTCTCGGTTTTTTACCTTTCCGGCTTCTTTCCCCGACACCAGCACTTTAACGACTCCGCGATAAATTTTTTTATTGCCGCGACAGGCAACTTGGCCCTTGATTTCGGCCGGTTTAAATCGCTTGCTTAAATCTTTAAGAAAAATTTTTGTTTCTTTTAATTTCATTAACCGGCGTTTACCTGAATCGTATTTTACGATAAATTGCTTTTTTATTCTCTCTTCTGCCAATTTAAAAACCAACTCGCGGTCTTTAGCCAACGGCAGCTCATCAATGAATAAATATTTTAAATGCTTATAATCCAGCTTATACCTTCCGCCTAATTCCAAAAGAATCAAACCATAAATATAATTAAGCCGGTAATCGTATTTTTTTCTTTCGTCAATCCAGACGCCAAAGGTTCTCGCCGCCTCAATTAGTTTAAGCTCGGATGGCGTAAAATCATATTTTTTTAATAATTTAAATCTGTTATTTTTTTCCGCCAAATCTTTTTTATTAATCCGTTTTAACTGATTCTCGATTTTTACCAAAGACATTTTTTCTTTCAGCAGTTTTTTAAGAAAATATTTTTTATCCCAATATACCGGTCCGTCGTAATTATACGGCAGCCAGCCGTAATCATCCGCTAATCTTTCGGCCGCGGCCGCGGCCTTTAATTTTTTATTTTTTAATGCTTTTAAATTTTTTAAATAATCAATTTCAAATTTCAAAACCTGGGTTTTTTCTTTGGGCATCGTTAAGGCGGGCAAATCTTCTGGGCTAATTTTTAATTTCTTTCCCAATAATTCTAAATAATAATCGCCTCCCAGATGCCAAGCGTAAACATTAGCTAATTCAAAATCCGTCCATACTTTTTTGATTTTTAAGGCCTGCTTTATCAGATTATCCAAACTAATTTTTGAAAAATTAACTGATTTTATTTCATTTATCAAATTTTTAATTCTTTTTCTGCGCGCCGCCACCTGATATTCCAAATTTTTAAAGTATGTTTTTCCTTTCATCATCCTGCCGGCGATATACTTGCCCATTCTTTCCCATTCATTTTTCAAATAAATTGATCTTGCCCTGCCTGCTTGAAAAATAATCCAGGTATATCTTAAATATTTCCCGTAAATTTGTTTTAATTTTGGTGATGTCTGGACTTCTGCATTCCAAATGTTTGGTGTCAGCATGAGCTCTCGGTCTCTTAAAATTAAATATTTTTCTTCAGACATATTTATCTAATATTAGATTAAATTATCCACAAACATTGACAAATTTACTAATTTATGCTATATTAATAAGTCATGAAATTGTTTATGGCATGGTTCAGATGAGCCATCATCTTTCACAATATAATGAGGAGGTAGGAAATGAAACAGATTATTATTGTAACACACGGTGACAAGTTCTCGGGTGCAAACCCGAGTATGACGGAAAAAGGTTTTGAGCAGATCAAGGCTCTTCGTCCTCTTCTCCCGGACAACCTCGCGAACGTGGCCTGCGGAACTGGTCGTCGTCACGGTGACGTGGCTAAAGCTCTTGGGCTCACTCCGAACCGCTACTCGTCGGTTTTCGGGGACGGAGAATCCATGGAAAAGGTAGGCGACGTGTACATGGTGATTCTCACCGACGGTACGAAGCTGCCGATGCAGGCTCACACCACGCTCTTTTCAAAAACCGGGATCATAGATGAGCCAAAAGCTTATTCTGTGACCCGGTTTTTACATTGTCAAAATACTATTTCAACTTTTTTACTATACCCTTATTCGCATCCACCTCCACCAAATCGCCATCATGCAAAACACTGGTAGCAATTTTTGTCCCGATTATGCAGGGCTTATTCATCTCGCGAGATACAATGGCCGCATGGCTGGTGATGCCGCCTTCGTCGGTAATAAAACCCGCGGCCTTATGCATTAACGGCAGCATTTCCGGAGTGGTCATGGGTGAGACCAAAATATCCCCTGTCCTAACTTTTTTAAAATCTTCTCGACTTGATACTATTTTAACTCTCCCCTTTATATAACCTCTAGAAGCAATAAAACCTTTAAACTCTTTAATCTGCTGGCCGTCTTCTTGAAATACTTTTTTCAAAAAATTATAAATCTTCCCGGTGTAGCATACGCCAACTCCGTTTATTTCTACCACAACATGGCTCTTCATTCTTTTTTTTATTTCCGCTTTTGGTGGAATCTTACCTAAAAGAAACTCATCTTTGGTGCAAAAAAGAAGTTCTTTGTAAGTCAACCCTCTTCGTCTAGCCTCAGCTTTTAATTTTGGGATGTAAAAATAAGAGGCTATATTCATAATATCAGTCCGCTGGGTACGGTAAAAAATTATGTACTGCATAATATCTATAATGTGCGACTTATCTTTCCCGATTATTTTTTTAGCTTCGGCCAAAGCGGTTTTTAGCTTTTTCTTGTTTTTTTTATATTCTTTTAAAAATTTAGCTTTATTTATATTTTTTAATTTTTCTCTGGCTTCCGCCAGGCTGTAGGCTCGTTCGTCTCCGTATCTTGAATAGATCCACTCGTATTTTTTAACGTGTTTCTTTAAATTTTTGGCGGTTAATAAATTGAGCTCTTCTTTTTTATAAAAATTATCTTTTAAAGGAAGTCTTATTAAATTTAAAAGTTCAGCCGCATTATTTTTACCGACTTTTTTTATTAAAATATTTTTAGCCAGATCGTAAAAAATTTCACCGAAATAAATTAAATTCATTGACGGCATGTAATTGCGAAATTCTTCAAAAAATGTGTTTGTGTCTTTATTAACGGAAGCCAAAAGTTTTTTTTCTTTTACCGAAAATACCTTTTTTATTCTTGCGACCGCTTTTTTACTATTCCATTCTTTTACTATTATTTTTTTGCCAATTATCTCGTCGGCCTTATAATAATACCAAATATAATCCAAGCAAACGATATCTCTTCTTGAATATGGCGTTTTTATGACGTCTTGATAAATTTTTTCATCGGCGCTGGAGCCAATCATTAAAGACGAATAAAAAGGCGGGTAATCCCGCTTCACGGTTTTCACGTATTTTTCTTTTTTTATCTTAAAAATATCGCTTTTCTTCATTTTTTTATTTAATTATTTTAACCATTTATCAATCCGCTGCAACGTTTAATTTTGTTTATTTTTCATATCCTCAAAAACTATTCGGGAAATATTTTTTATCGCCTCAACCATTTTTTCAAAATTTGACCCGCGAGTCATAATGCAAAGCAAATACGGGGAAGCCTGATTATAAACAATCCCGCAATCATGCAGCTGATTAAACTCCTGTCCGCCAATCAAAATTTTCCTCTCGCCGAATTTATGCGCCACTTTTACGTCCTTATCAACCCCGGCGACTATTCCATCTTTAAAATCGCTCGCGGAAAGAATCTCCAAGGCTTTTTCCGAATAATCCCTGCTTAAATAAGAAGCATTGTAAAGTATCCTAAAAAAAGAAGCGTATTCTTTAACTGACATAAAATCATCAGCCGTCCTGATATTAGGAAGCGAAAGGCCTAAGTCTTGGTAGCAGCGATCTAAAGCCGCGCTGTCAATTTTTAAAAATAATAAATCCAAAGCTTTATTATCGGAAAAAACAATCATCCTTCTTAATAAATCGCTCACTGAATAGCTCTGGCCAAAAACCACTTTTTCCGCTGGATTAAAATTTTGAATCAAATCGTCGCCTTCCGTGTGTTCGTTAAAAACAATTTTTTCTTCCAATAGTTGCGGATTCTTTTCCGCTTCCTTAAAATAAGCCATTAAAATCGGCACTTTAAGCAAGCTGGCTGGATAAAAATTTTCCTTTTCGTTGATCCCGGACCAGGGGCCATTGTTTAAATCACGGAGATAAACCGACACGCTTACAATTTCTTTTTTATCAACTTTCTCTTCAATAAAATCCAAAATATGATTTTTAAAAGAAAACAGATTGGTTTTATCACTCATTTCAATCTCGCATTCCAACAGCGGATTTATAAATTTATAACCGCTCTGTCTGACGGGATGAACGTTATCGGAATTAACTTCATTTTGGCTTAAAGCGCTTTTCTCAAAAATAATCCCTAGCGACCGCCCGGCCAAAATTCCCAAAATAAAAATTATCAGCCAAAGGACGCTGCTGGAAATTTTACCTTGATTAAAAATTTTATTCATATAAATTTTGCTCCATAAACCCTAAATTACCCCCTTAATCCTATCTAAGAGCCCGGGTAAAAGCGGCATGATGACTTTAGTGTAGCTGACTAAAAACGGCGCCATTTTTGAACCGTCCAGCCAACCGCTAAAGCCTGTTTGAGAAATAAATAATAAAGCCAAGCCTAAAACCAGTCCGCCTTCAATAAAACCTAAGGCTGCGCCGGCCAGCCGATTAATAGTTTTTAAAAAAGGGATAATGGAAATTAGGTCAAAAGTTCGGTCCAGAAGCACAAAAATAAAACCGATCAGCCGGTTGATTAAAGTGAATAAAATAAAAAAAGTAATAATTTTACCGGATAATTCATGGCCGAAAAATAAATTTTTTACCCAGCCGAAAACATCTAAATAAAAAATAAGGGTTAGCCATAGGCCGCCGACCATGGCGAATAATGAGCCAACAGTTCTGATTAAGCCGAAAAACAAGCCGTAAAAAACAAAACCGGCTAAAATAATCAGAAGAACGATGTCAAAAATTAGCATATTGTTTATTTTATTTATATTCTTGGGAACAACGGCTCGCCTTTTTTAATCTCTTTAGCGCTGAATTGCTTGATAATTTTTTCTGATATAGCCGGCATAAACGGTTTTAATAAGCCAGCCACGTTTAATATATCCTGGGCAATCGGCTCTAAAATGTTTTTGATTTCTTTTTGATCTTTTAATTTCCACGGTTTTTTATCGCTTAAAACCGTGTCGCCGTTTCTTAGCTTTTCCCATAAAACTTTCAGCGCTTCGTCAAATTTAAAATCTTGCATCTCCGTCTGATAAGCTTTGATTAATTTTTTATCATTGCCGATTTTCAATTTTAATTCCAGCTTGTTTATTTCTAATAAATTCGCGACTCGCGCCGTTAAATTACCTAGGCCATTAGCCAAATCGGCATTATATTTGTCGTCAAATTTTTCCCAGCCGATATCGCCGTCATGTCCGAAGGCGGTAGCGCTCATTATTAAATAGCGGGCGGCGTCAACTCCGTATTTTTTTATTAAATCCCGGGGCGCGATGGCGTTACCTAAAGATTTGCTCATTTTCTGCCCGTTAACCTGAAAATGGCCGTGGACAAAGATAATTTCCGGTAAAGGCAAATTCAGAGACAATAACATGGCCGGCCAAATGGTTGAATGCACGCGCAGAATATCTTTGCTCATAAGCTGCACCGACGCCGGCCAAAATTTCGGCAGCTGCCCGGCCTCGCCGTTCCAGCCCAAACCAGTTAAATAATTTAAAAAAGCATCGGCCCAAACGTAAACCGTATGTGATTTATCCCAAGGGATGGGTATGCCCCAATTAACGTTTTTGCGGGAAAATGATATATCCTGAAGTCCCTCCTTCTCGTAAAAACTGATAATTTCATTTTTGCGGCCGGCCGGCAGTATTTTAAATTTATCTTTTTTTATCAGCTTTAGCAATTCGTCCTGATATTTTGAAAGTTTAAAATTATAACATTCTTCGCTTATTTTTTCCGGAGCGGTTTTATGGTCCGGGCATTCGCCATTAACTAAATCGCGCTCATTTTTATATTGTTCGCAGCCGCGGCAATACAAGCCTTCATACTTTCCCAAATAAATATCGCCCTTTTCATACATAAACTGCAAAGCTTTTTGCGCGGCCGCCATGTGCGCCGCGTCAGTAGTGCGCAAAAAATTATCATGGGAAATATTTAATTCTTGCCAGGCCTGCTTAAAGGCGGCCGCGATTTGGTCCGCGTATTGCTTCGGCTCTAACTTCATTTCTTTAGCCTTGGTTTCAATTTTTGCTCCATGCTCATCCGTGCCGGTCAAAAAGAAAGTTTCTTCGCCAAGCGCGCGATGATAGCGCGCCAAAACATCAGCCGCCACCGTCGTATAAGTATGGCCGATATGCGGCACATCATTAACGTAATAAACAGGAGTTGTAATATAAAATTTTTTCATACAGACACTAATTTATAAATTTACTCTAATCTCTAATGCCTATTTTCCCACTATCACCACAAACTCCCCTTTTTGGTCATTAGTACTGGCTTTTATTTTTTCAATAATCCGATTAATCTCTCCGCGATAAACCGTTTCGTGCATTTTTGAAAGTTCGCGGCAGACTACGACTGAAGTTAAATTTATCGGCTTATTTTCCAATTCGCCCTTTTTATTCATTTCCGTATTTTCTTCGGCCGCTTTTTTCAATTCTTCAAGAAAATGCACTATCCGATGCTTTGATTCATAAACTACCGCCGGATAATCGCTTTTTAAAATGCGCCGGATAAAAGTCTGCCGGCCCTTTTTATGGGGCGGAAAACCCATAAAAATAAATTTATCGGTTGGCATGCCGGAAATTGACAGCGAAGCGGTTACGGCCGAAGGGCCGGGCACGGATTCTATTTTTACCCCGTTAAATAATTCCGCCTCCGGCGGAATTCCGGCAGAGCCGGATTTAACGGGGTGAACAGCATCTTCGTTTGTTGCTATACCGAATTCTTCAATAACTCGTTGGATTAATCTTCCGCCCGGGTCGGAAATTCCCGGTGTGCCGGCGTCGGAAACTAGCGCTAAATTTTTTTCGCTGGATAATAAATTAATCACCTCTTCCACCTTATTTTCGCTGGAATGCTGATGATAAGAAATGGTTGGCGTATTAATTTTATAATGCGCCAGCAATTTCCTGGTAACGCGCGTATCTTCGCATAAAATAAAATCAACTTCGCCTAAAATGCGAAGCGCTCTTAAACTTATATCTTCTAAATTGCCGATCGGCGTGCCAACGATATATAAAGTTGCCATAAATAATCACTACATAATTTCTTCTTTCCTCTCTTTCACATATTTAGTCCAATCTTCGGCGATATCAACAAAAATCTTAAACGGCGCTTCAATAATAAAATCCAAAACGAAAACAAAAAAGTTTATGCGGGAAAACTTTTCATTAAGCCATTTGCCGACTTCAATAATCGGCACATAGAAAAAATCCGTGATAAAGGAAAAAATATTTTCCCGACTTTCAACAATATACATTTCGCGCGCCACTTTCCTGATTCTTAAGCTAAAAAAGCTTACTAAGGTTAAAAAGAAAAGGAAAATTATGATGCTGACAAAAGTAAAATGAATTTTATCCAAAAAATAAATTACCAGCCCGAAAGTTATGAAAAAAGTAACGGCATAAATTACGGTAAAAGTGGTGCTAACGCCTTGGCCGCGCTTTGATAACTGCCTTAAAACTATCGGTTCTTTACGCTCTTTTTCCATAAAGACGATTTCTTCAACGCCCTGAATAATTTTTTGGGTATTGGCTTCCGACGGCGTCCTAGTGCATAACACTATTAAAAATAATAACAAAGGCGGAAAAATTATGTTGATGGCCAAAGAATTATAATTTAAAATCTCACCCATCCATAAAGTAACCGGCACTTCAAGTATAAAAGCCAAGACCATTTTGGTTAAAAATATATAGATAATACTCCTGACCGCGGCGCGGCGCAGTTTTACCTTGGCTTCGTGATACCTTTTTTGCGTAAACTTTTTAACTAAGCGGGGGAAAGCCTTAGGATCGGCCTTAAAGCTTTCATAAACCCCTACCGGGTCATCCGAAACAACATCATTTAAAATCGTGAAATAAACCGCGTAGCGATTAATAATTTTATTTAATTGAGCGATTAGCGGATGATTCATTTGCGCGTCAATTTCCGATTTCATAGCTTCCAGGCGACTGGCTAAAAATTTTATTTCTTGATCTCCCGCCTTAGTCCAGTTGGCGTTATAATATTTAAGCAGCAAAAATTCCAGCATGTCGTCGTCAAATTTCATGAAAATCCGGTTGATGCTAAGATATATTTGAATCTCTCGATCCGGCTTATAAATCGAGCCGTCAGGCAAAGCGATATGCTCGGACAATAATTCGTAGATATTGCCGATAGCGGTTTGCATCACCGGATTAACGTTTAACGTCTCTTCAATTTCCGCCGCCGCCAAAGTAAAAATCCATTTACCGATTTTATTCCTGACTTTTTCATCTTTAATTTCAGGCAAGCCTAAAGACCTTAAGCTTAAATATTTTTTTATGACTGCGGCTGTTTCGCCAATTTTGGTCTCCGGCAGTTTATTATTCGGCAGATAACCGGCCCTGATTAATTCCAGCAATAAATTTTTAGCAATCTCTTCGGCGTTAATAGTTTTTAAAGAACCTTCTAAGACAACCTGCCTTTTTAAATTTCTTAAAATGGAATTTTTCCTTAATAAATATTCCTCTTTATAATCAACCGAATTGCGGATTTTTTCATAATAAAAAGCTAGCCGGGAAATCAGCTCGGAAACTTTTATTTTTGGCGTATCATTATCTTCTTCCGGCTTATTTTTTTCTCGGTAGATTACCTGAAATAATTTTTTTGCGCTTTCGTTGGGAGTAAAAATTACATCTTCTTTCTTGGAAATAGTTGGATTTAAGGGCATATTATTTATCTAAAATTCAATTCTGCTGTTATTAATTTAATATTTATATAATAACATTTATCAGCTAAAAAAACAAGGCGGGAAAATTACCCCGCCTTGATGATTAGCTATTTAACCGGCTGGCTAAAATTTAAAATATTTTTCAATTTCTTTTTTAAGCCACCAGGCCTTATAGGCCAGATAAAAAAACATATAAGCGACGATTATGGCTAAAAGCCCTACCACCAGCTTTAGAAAAAAATCCGTCCAAACGATTAAAATCGCGGCCATAACTAAAATTAAGCCGGACGCGAAAAAATGAATAATCGCACTGTCGGCCGCCGTCTTGATTTTTTTGAATAAATTTTGCATAAATTTTATAAATTATATACTAAAATACTAATAGCTGTATTATAGCATCTATCCATAACTTTTAAAATACTCAAGCAATTTCTGCCTTTTTAAAAAAATATAAACCAGTAAAAAAGTCGGCACGGTCAATAGAATTAAATTAATGCGCGGATAAAAAACCCATAAAGTAATGTCAATTACGATCCAATGGTAAATATAGATTGCCAGCGTAGAATCGCCTAACAGCCTGATTAAAGCTAAAAAATAATTGACCGCCGGCCGCCTAAGCCTCTCCAAAAAATAAAAAATATAAATTAATAAATACATAAGAGCAAAGCTGGAAAAAACATAAAACAATTTTAAAGGGTACATCTGGCCGGAAAAACTAACCGAACCGAAATCGTTAAATTGCAATATGCCAGAAATCATAGCTAAGGCGGAAAAAATCAATAATAATCTACCCTTATACTTCTCAAAGCCCAGCATGCTTAAATAAAAACAGATTAAAAACGGCGTCAGCCAAAGAATTAAAGGAAACATAATATTATTTTTGGCATAAAGAAAATTCGTTATAAGGCTCGACGGCAGCGGAAAAAAATAACCAAAATAAATAACAGCGGCCGAGAGGACGCCAATCCCCAATTTAGGATATTTAATTTTGGACAAATATAAAAATAACGGCGAAACCATTAAAAAAATTCCGATGGTTAAAATTATGGAAATCGGCGCGGTAAAAGCCTGCAATAACAAAATATCGCTTAAATCCATTTTCCCCGCGGCAATAAACTGATTATAAAATGGCTCCGCGGAAAAATTATAAATATACAATTTTATAATATTATATAAAAAATAAACAGCGATCAGTTCGCCGCCGCGCCTGAATAATTTTTTTGAGGCCTTAAGCATCTCGTATTTGCCGTAGGCCAAAAAAGTCAATCCGCCGGCCGTGGCGATAAAAAATAGAACGCTCGGATAAAGCAGTTCTTTAAAATAAAAAATGTTTTTTGACAAAATCAGGCCTGACCAGTCTAAGAGATGTATCAGCATGATAGAAATAATCGCCCAACCCTTAATATAGGAAAAATAATAATTGCGCTTGGTTTTTGCTTTAAAAAATACATTCATAAATTAGCCCCGGCTTAAAGTTACAAACATAGCCAGGCTGGAAAAAAGCATAATGATAAAAGTCAGCCAAAGAAAAAACCGCGACAGCCGGCCGCTTTTATGTTCGCCCATTATTTTCCCGTCGCTGGCGATTTTATTAATTAAAAATAACAACGGCACGGAAACCACCCCGTTAATTACGGCGGTAAAAATCAAAGCTTTAATCGGATTAATGCCGATATAATTAATCATTAAGCCGATAACCGTCGCCGCGGTAATAACGCCGTAAAAACCATGCGCCTTTTTAAATTTTAAATTCAAACCTTCGTTCCAGTTAAAAGCTTCCGAGACCGCGTAAGAGGCCGAAGCCGAAAGTACCGGTATAGATAAAAGGCCAAGACCGACTATGCCGAAAGCGAAAATGACTTTAGCCCATAAACCGGCGTTAGGAAAAGTATTAACTAAAGGCTCTAGCGCCCGAGCCGCGTCAGCCGCGGTTGCGACATCAGTAATGCCGTTATTATGCAGCACGGTGCCGGCCACCACAATAATGCACCAGGCCGCGATTTGCGAAAACAGCATGCCTAAAAAATTATCCAGCCTTAGATTACGCATGAATCTTTCGCTTAATTTCGGCCGGCCGTGATTAAACAGATGATGGCTTTTTTCCTCTTCTACTTCTTCCGAAGCCTGCCAAAAGAACATATAAGGAGAAATCGTCGTGCCTAAAACTCCGACGATGATAAATAAAAAACCAAAACTAAATTCAATATGCGGTATAAAAGTGGCCTTGATTAACTCCCGCCAAGGGTGATTAACTAAAAAAACTGTAAGGGGATAAGCGATCAAAGATAAGGCGCACCATTTTAAAAATTTGGCATAAACTTTATACGATAAAAAAATCTCTAAAATTAAAATCAGGGCCGTAAAAAATAAAGTTAAAATACTGAAATTCAAAGGAATAACAAGGCGCGTGGCTTCGGCCATGGCGCCGATATCGGCGCCGATATTTATAGTGTTGGCGACTAAAATTAAAATTACGGCCGAAGACAAAACTTTTTTGCTGTAATATTTTTTTATAACCGCGGCTAAACCTTTGCCCGTGACTGCGCCGATGCGCGCGCAAGCTTCCTGAACCGCGGTCATGAGCGGCAATATAAATATCATGGTCCAAAGCTGATTATAGCCGAATCTGGCGCCGGCTTGAGTGTAAGTCGCGATACCGGATGGATCATCGTCAGCCGCGCCCGTAATCACGCCCGGGCCGATTATCTTAAGAAATTTTTTCATTTTTTTAATTAATATCATGTAACTAATTATACTATATTTTAATATTTAAAAAAAGACGTCGGATGTCCAGCGAGACGTCCGACGTCTTGATTTATCTTAATTATTTTATTTCACCCTAAGAGCCTTTGTCCGATCATTTTTAGTTAAATACATCTTGCGCAGCCGGATATTTTTAGGAGTAACTTCCAGATATTCATCTTCTTTCATAATGCCCAGTCCTCGCTCTAAAGTAATTTCGTAAGGCGGCGTCAGTTTAATGGCCTCATCCGCGCCTGAAGCGCGCATATTGGTTAACTGTTTGCCTTTAATCGGATTAACTTCAAGATCATTGCCTTTGGCTACGTTGCCGATAACCATGCCTTCATAAACTTCAATATTAGCGCCGATATATAAAGTGCCTCGCTCCTGAAGATTCCATAAAGAAAACGCCAAAGCTTTGCCCGACACCATGGAGACCATTGAGCCTAATTCACTTTTGAAAATTTCACCGACATGCGGCTTAAAACCGGCCACATGCGTGCAAATTATGCCCTCGCCTCTAGTATCTACCACAAACTCATTGCGATAGCCTAAAAGTCCTCTGACCGGTATTTCAAAAACCATTCTGACGCCGGCATGCTCCGGATTCATTTCTTTCATTAAGCCTTTGCGTTTTGCCATCTTTTCAATAACTACGCCTGAAGATTCCTGCGGCACGTCAATAGTGACTTCTTCAAACGGCTCAAGCTTAATGCCGGCTTCTTCCTTGATAATTACCGTGGGCTGGGAAACCTGCATTTCAAAGCCTTCGCGGCGCATATTTTCCAAGAGGATAGCAATATGCAATTCTCCCCGGCCGTAAACTTTATAATAGTCTCCGGATGAAAAATCAATTTTTAAACCCACGTTTACTTCAAGTTCTTTCTCTAATCTTTCTTTTATCTGCCGGCTGGTAACATATTTGCCTTCGCGGCCGGCAAACGGAGAATTATTAACTAAAAAATTTAAGGAAATAGTCGGCTGATCAACCGAGATCGCCGGTAAAGCCTCTTGGGCGGCATCCGCGCAAATGGTTTCGCCGATATCAATATCAGGCAATCCGGCAATCATAACGATATCTCCGGCCTCGGCAACTTTTACTTCTTTTCTGGAAATGCCTGCGAAAGTAAATAATTTAGTGATTTTCCCGGTCCTGGTTTCTCCACTGGGCTTTTTAATTATTACATTATCCGCCTGCTTAACCGCGCCTTCATAAATCCGGCCGATAGCCAGCCGGCCGATAAAATTATCATAAGCTAAATTAAACGGCTGGATTCTTAAGGGCAATTCAGCTCCGGCGGCCGATGAAGCCGGCTTAACTTTTTCTAAAATAGCGTCTAAGAGCGGATTTAAATTGTCGCTTTGGTCCGCCATATTCTTTTTAGCTATGCCTTGCTTGGCGATAGCGTAGACCACGGCGAAATCCAGCTGTTCATCATTCGCGCCCAAATCCAAAAATAATTCATAAATTTTTTCCAAAGTCCATTCAACTCTGGCCGCCGGCTTATCAATTTTGTTTATCACCACGATGGGTTTAAGTCCGAGTTCCAAAGATTTTTTTAAAACAAATTTGGTTTGCGGCATGGGCCCTTCCTGCGCGTCCACGACTAAAAGCACGCTATCAATGGAACGCAAAACCCGCTCCACTTCCGAACCGAAATCAGCGTGCCCGGGCGTATCAACGATATTTATTTTAGCACCCTTATACATCACTGAAGTATTTTTTGAATAAATCGTGATGCCGCGTTCAAGCTCTAAAGCGTTTGAGTCCATGCTGACGCCCGACTCGGTCATGCCGGTTTGCTGCATTAACCTGTCGGTTAGAGTGGTTTTCCCATGGTCTACATGGGCGATAATGGCGATATTTCTAATCTCTGTCATATTTGAGGATAATAAAAAGCGCCCTAGAAGCCAGGCAACTTTATTGCTTAATATACAATATCTTTTAAAAATAGTCAAGCTTTATCCCCACGCCTAAATTTTAGGTGTAGGGGAAAATTTTATTTTATCGATTGATTTTTCCCTTGATCATCATTAGGCATTTTGTCTTTCTCAATAATATCGGAAAAATCCCTAAGGCTTTTCCATCTGGTCCGAAAATTTTCCGCTTCAAGATAGCCGGCGAATTTATGATACTGGGAATGAGTGTGCTCTATCCGCCTGGCGTATTTTATCGGGCACCAGAATCTTTCCGTCCGGCCGCCGATTTCCACCGCGTAGCGGAATACATTATTGACATAACTGCAATAAAGGCAATTAAATTTTTCCAGCCAGTTAAGATAAGGCAAAAGTTGGCGGTCGTAAATAAAAAATTCTTTTTTATTTACCAAAGGAATGCCGTAAATTCTGAAGCAAACTTGGTGATAAATTTCTAGGCAGATGCTAAAAAGCACCACCGGGAAAAACATGCCGTAAATAAAGGGCATGCTAAAAAGATATTTAAAATTAACCGGCCAAATCGTTTTAAAAATTCCCACCCGCCAACTTCTAAGCTTTTCACGCCTTAATTCAATTTCTTTCATTAAATTCCTTCCGCCGGCGGCTGATTCAATGGCGCTCGTAAAAGCCCGCCTGACTTCATCGTTTAATCGTTCCAGCTTATTAACGCCGATTTCTTTACTCGCGATAATAGACTGCTCTACTTTTTTAATTTTTTCCAAAAGTTCTTTTCTCATAATATAAATATATAAGTTATACAGTTTATATTAGTTGGCTCCGCGAATAATGGCAAATTTTCGTGCGAGGACTGTTTGAGCCCGCCAGCGGGCGGGCGAGTTCCGCAGTAGAAAATTTGCTGTTATTCGCGGAGCCAAAACTGTTTTATAACAAATATAATTTTAATTACGCAATTTAAACATGCCAGCGCTTAGATTCAAAATCATAACCCGGTTTAAAGGCCAGCCTAACCGCCTCGCGGCTTGGCTTAACTTTAACCTTTTTAACATTAGTTAAAATCTTGCTGTGGTCGGCGTAAGCCGTGGCCCGGCCTCTGCCTATTTCTACGGTTATCCCCTGATCCGGAACAACCGCGCGCAAAGATTTCTTGGTGCAAATTGATTTTATGGCCAGCTGATTGGCGCCTAAAGATATTATGGCTCCGCCGGCCGCGTAATTATAGGCCGTACTGCCCTGAGGCGTGGAAATAATAACGCCGTCGCCGTCAAATTCATGTTTGGGAAAATTTTTAGTCCCTTTAATAGCTCCGACGATACGGTCATTGCCGCGCGAAGCTTTAATGTAAAAATCATTAAAAGCATAAAAATTCTTCGCCTGCTTCGCGCCGGCCGCGGTAAACTCGCCTTTAAGCATATTAAGCTTAATTAATTTACAAGCGGAAAAATTTAAAAAAACTTTAGCCAATTCTTCGGCCGAAGCAATTTGATTTAATAAAAATCCGCTGGTGCCGCGGTTAATGCCGAAAAACGGCTTGTTATATTTTCTAAACAGGCTGATGGCGCGAAGCAAAGCGCCGTCGCCGCCCGCCACCACGAACCAATCGGCTCGCGCCGGATTAACGGCAAGCTTTAGCGAGCCGCTTAGGCCTTTTTCCTTAAACCACCTGTTTATATCTCGGTTTCGCTTATCTTGATTTGTTAATAAATATACATGTTTCATTGTTATATCTTCAAATTTTCTTATTAATTTATCAATACATTTGCCTTAAACATAATATTAAGATACCATAAAAATAGACAAATAACTAATAAAACTATCTACCATCAATTATGAAAAAACCCAAATATAAAAGAATTCTTTTAAAAATTTCCGGCGAAGCCATGAAAGGCGAAAGAGAATACGGCATTGATCCGGAATATGTTTCTTATCTGGCCAAAGAAATAGAGTCGGCTCATAAAACCGGAACGCAAATCGCCATCGTGGTCGGCGGCGGCAATATTTTCCGCGGCGTGGCCGGCTCTAAGCGCGGCATGGACAGAGTAACCGCCGATTACATGGGCATGCTAGCCACGATTTTTAACGCCATGGCCCTGCAGGACGCTTTAGAAAGGCTTAAAATAACCACTAGATTGCAAACCGCCATAGAAATGAAGCAAATCGCGGAAACTTTCATCCGCCGGAAAGCCTTAAGGCATTTGGAAAAAGGTCGGGTAGTTATTCTGGGCGGCGGCACCGGCCTGCCTTTTATCACAACCGACACGACCGCGGCCATGCGCGGCCTTGAACTTGGCTGCGAGGCGATTTTTAAAGCGACTAAGGTCGACGGGGTTTACGATGACGACCCGCTGAAAAATGTTAATGCTAAAAAATTCACTACTTTAACCCTTGATCATGCTTTTCAAAATGATAAAATAAAAATCATGGATAAATCCGCCATCTCTTTGTGCCGCGCCAATAATATCCATATTATCGTTTTTAAGCTTAACCAAAAAGGCAACTTTAAAAAATCGGTTATGGGAGAAAAGATCGGCACGACTATTTGCTAAAATTTTTTAACACAAAATAAGCACAAAAAAAAGACGCTTTTAAAGCGTCTTTTTAAACTCTATTAATCAAATCCGCTCTTCCGCGGCCACAGCTTCCAATTCCAATTTTCTTATTTTTAAGCCAAGAATTTTTACGGTGATATATTTAACAATATATTTTACTGAAAAATTTATATAATATCCCATTAAAGCGAAAAAATTCTTCGGCGCCGTAACATTTTTAAATTTGCCGTATTTTATGGCCTGGAGCACGCTCTCGGCGGTTAAATCTACCGCTTCAATTATGGCAAAATCCGTATCAAGTTTTTTAAGCACATGCACGTCGGCCGTGGAGATAATCGGTTTTTTAAAGCGCCCGGCGATAGCGACGGCTCTCTGATTGTGAAAATTCATTTTTTTTGAATAAGCGGCCGAATATTCTATAGCATCGAATAAATCAATATATTTTTTTAATTTTCTGGCGCCGACGGAGATAAAGCGGTTATAAGTCGGATGCGGAGCTAAAATAAATATTTCCGGATGCTCGCCTTTATATTTATGAAGCTGTTTAAAAGTTCTGACTTTTTCTATGGTCTTATCGCAATTTAAAATAATTACGTGCTTGTTTAAAAAACGGCCCAGGCCGCGTTCAACGCCCGGAATTAAAAGTAGACCTTTCTTTTTGGCATATTCAGCAAATTCTTCTTTGAAAACAAATTTATTATGGGGCGTAAAGCCTAAAACATTAAAGCCGCTTTTTTTCGCCTCGTCAATCAAATTATAAACGTTATAGTTTATTATGTGACCGTCTTTTTTGTCTTCGCTGGTGTGAATATGCAAACTCGCCTTTAACTGCATGCTGTAATTAAAATAATAATTAAACTACTTGCTATCTTATTATATCTAAAATTAACACTTAAAACAAATTTTATGGTTTGGCTAGCGCCCTGAACCGATATTGTCAAAAATTATTTTTTCCCAAAGCGCCTGGCCAGCGGCCGATGGATGAAAAGCATCCGCGGCATAATAAATGTTTTTTTCAGAAAACGCCGCCTTAGTCGGCTCGGCAATATCTATATATTTAGCCCCGTAAGCCTCGGCCAACTCTTTAATAATGTTATTGAAGTCTGACGTTTGCCGGTCAAAATAACTGTTATAGGGCGGTAAAAAAGCGTTAGCGCCGATATACGGCAGGCTAATAGTGTAAATTTCAGCTGTAGTTTCTTTGGTTAAACGCCCTAAAATATATTTATAATTGGCAGTAAATTTTTCCCGGCCGTAAAAACCATGGACGTCATTAGTGCCGATCAATAAAGTAATAATCTGCGGCCTGGCCGCTATGGCCGGTTCCAATAAATTTTTTATTAAATCGTCCGTGCGGTAGCCGGGATAAGAAAAATTTTGCAAAGTTACTCTGCCCTTCTCCGATAAATCCTCGGCTAATAAATAAGGAAAAGCTTCTTCATATTTATTTAAACCCATGCCCGAGGTTAAGCTGTCGCCAATCGCGGCGTAAGTTAAATTATCCCCCGCGGCCGCGCCGTTGAAGACATAAGAGTTTTGAACCGTCGGAGCTTTTAAACCGACGCGCCTGAACATATAATAAGCGTAAGCATTGGCCAAATATAAATATAAGCTAATGGCTAAAAGTAAAAATATTATAATAAATAATTTTTTCATAATTATTTTTTCCAATCCTCTCTCTGTCATTGCGAGGAGGCCGTACTCAGCCGACGAAGCAATCTCATTCTCTTATTACTTCTTCCAATCTTCAATAATTATTTTCCATTCTTCTGAATTACCCCAATCATACCCAAATATAACGTCTTTACTTATTGCTCCGTTTTTTTATTTTTTTACTAATTATACTGTTATATTTTACCATTTTCCATCCCCAAAAATCAAGCTGGGGAGATAAAGGTTTGTTGAATAAAAAAACAACCTAACTAACCGTGGCAATGGCGCAAATACTGCCTTGACAATTTGTTAGCTTTAAAGTAAAGTTTTAATAAAAATAATGGGCTATCGTACCATCAAACAAACAAATAAACAAAAAAGGGAGGTTATTGCATGGTAAAATTTGCTCTAAAAAATGGGCAGGGCGCACGGCTTGATGTTAAGGCGGTACATAACATTTCCCGGAATCGTTGCCGATGCGATGGCGCCAATTGCGCCGTTATTATCGGTAATGTCTCGTCCGGCACCTTCCAGGTCGGAGACGAAATCGTCCTTGTAGACAATTCCGGCAAAAAGTTGCTCGAAGACAAAGTTGCCCGGTTGGAAATCAGCTGCCGGAAACATTTTGAAGTATCAAAGGACAACCGCGTGGGGCTGTTGCTTGAGAAACACGACCCTAAAGATCTTCTTAAGCTCGGCATATCACTTCATAAGGTGCGCGCCACTCAATCCGCACACCCTTATGGGCCATAACATAAATCAACCTAACTAATCGCCGTTCACCCGGGAAGCGCTAATTTCAACCTAGCACTTCCCTTTTTTTATTTTCCACCCCTAAAAATTAAGCTTGCTAATCTGAACAACAAAAAAACAGGGCTTTTACAGCCCTGTTTTTTTAGTATCTTTTATAAATCACTGTCGGCTTCCGAGGTATTCAAGTCTTGTCCCATTTCCACTTTGCAGCTTTTTAAATCAGTCTTATAAGCATCAAAAACAGTTTTTACGCTTTCTTTATATTTATCTTTAGCTTCATTTTTAGCCTTTCTATAAGCCGTAAAAGCATTAACCATGGCCTTGGTTCTCTCTTGTTTGTCGCTTATGGCTAAAGCCGCCACATAGGCGTTTTTTCTGGTTTCCATGGCCGTTTTTATGGCCGCGGTATAGGCGTCTAGAGCGCTGATAACCGCGTTATCTTTTTTTATTAAAGCTGCCTGAACGCAAGCGATCGCCTCGGCGGAAATTTCAGTAGAGGAAATAACATCATTCATTTTTTTATAGCCATAAAGAGAATTGCCCATTTTTCTGATTTTAGTGAAATTTTTGATTTCCGCCAGGTTGGGGATTTTTTCTTCCAGCTTGGCTATCATCGTTTTAATCATGCGATAGCCATAAAGCGCTTCGCCCATTTTTCTGATTTTAGTGAAATTTTTGATCTCCGCCGGCGTGGAAATTTTTTCTTCCTGCGCGGAAATAGTAACCGCCTCGGCCGTGTCCTCGGCTTTAGTCGGCATAGCCGCGAAAGGCAAAACCAACATGGCCATAGTCAGAATAACTAAAACTTTTTTCATAGATTTTTATTTGGAGGCTAATTTGTTAAATTAGCTAATCCTTAATTAATTATAATCTTTAAAAACTAGGCTTATTTGCCGGCCTGAATCTTCTCGGCGAACTTAGCGCCGATTTTTACCAGCTCATCGCCTGTAACGGCATCATGGACATAATGCATCCGGATATATTTGTCGCCACCTAAAATTAAAACCACTTGCCAGACCTCGTTAGTATTATTACGCACGACGTAATTATCCATGCCGATTGACGGGTCGGTGCCATATTTACTGCCGTGCGTCTCGTTATAGGCTTTATCTTTGGCAAAGTCTTCGGTATCATAAACCGCTACGACCGGAGTTCCTCCCGGCTTGTCGCCGTATGGCGTATGGTCATAATCATCGCTATAAAAAGTGTAATAAAAACAATTCTCGCTGCCGGTAATCGGCACTTCAACTTTAACGATCGGTTTGCCGATCGCGCTTTCTATCAATTCTTTGGGAAAATAATTGCAGACATCGGCAAGGCCGCCAGCTTTTGTCTCCTCTGTTTTAGCTTCTTTTTGTTTAACTGCTCCTTGTTTGTCCATTTCTTCCAATTTAGACACAACTTTCTTTTGCCCGCAGCCGGAAAGCACTAAAGCGAAAAATAATAATAAAATAACAATTTTTTTCATAATTTTATAGTTATTTATAAATTGTGCCAGCTAATAATTATCTAGGCTGGGTTATATTTAGAAAATTTTCGTGCGAGGACTGTTTGAGCCCCGCAGTAGCGGGGCGAGTTCCGCAGTAGAAAATTTACTAAATATAACCCAGCCTTTACTGTCATAACTAACACAATCCATTTTACCTAGACAGCTAATACGTAATATAGCCGGGAAAATTTTGCGGCAAAACGTCTTCCATGGTGTATTGCTCGAATTTATCAACCGTGAACATATCGGTAAAGCCGGTAATGGCATTAACCGGATTGTCTAAAATGCCGAGAAAATAGCCGCCAATCTGCCTCCAGCTGGTACTGATTTTTGTGGTGGGCGGTTTTTGCGGATACCAAGTGATAAGCTTCTTATCCATATGATAGCCGGACAACGCGCCTGAACCGTCGCCATCTGTTCCGATCACGCCTTTTTTCTGCACTCTGACCCACATTTTTACTTTAAAATTACTGTCCCAACTTACCGGAACATTATTAAAGGTAAATACTTTTGACTTGGAATTTAAAGGATCTTGAGCCGAGCTCCAGAAGCCCTCATCGCTCCAAATTTCCTGACCGCCGGATTCTATGGCGACTTTATAAACGTCTATCTGTGTTTTTTTAGTGGAACAGCTGCCGGCCGCGATGGTGATCGGAATATCAATCGCCGAAGTTTCAATCGCGCCATCGCCTTCAACTTTATTGCATTCCCAGGCATCGCCTCTTGTGTTTATCACCAGTTTGCTGATTTTCGTCTGGCTGTCTGATTTATTAAAATCCATACCCATTTTTACATTGCCCATCCCCCACCAGATATCAACATTATATTCCGGGATGAAAAATGAATTGGCCGGCGTGCCTTCGTGCTGGTGCCAAGAAACAATGTTCGCTCCGCGCTCCACGTGATTGGCGGTGGACGGTTTATACATCACCAAGTCATAATTATATTCATTGCCGGCCAAAATAGTTTCCGTAAATTCAGTATTAATAAAAGTCGGTTTTTTAAAAGTAAATTTTTTATTATTGCCGGCATTGATATTTAAATTAAAATGTCCGTCGGCGGCCGTGGTGCCGAGCATAGTGCCGTTTACATAAATATCCGTGCTGGCCAAACCGTTGCCTTCATCGTCGGTCACTCGTCCGGAAAAATAAGCGGTTATGCCCGGAGCCATGGTTTTATCCAAAGCCTGAGTTGATAAAGGCGCTATAGCATAATTTGATTCTATAATTCTATTATAACCTTCGCGCGCAAATCTTAAGGTGTATGTTCCGCCGTTCAATAAAAAGCCATATTTGCCTTGCGCGTCAGTTACAGCTTCTAGTCCTGCGCCTTCAATTCTAACCTTAGTCCAAGGTAAAACCGCGCCGGCCGTATTTTTTACAGTTCCGGACAATAAAGCTTTTTTGTCCAGCTGATAATTAAAATAAGTCGTGTCTTCACTGTTTTTATTATAATTTAAGGTTTGGCTAATCGGGCGGTAACCCGGATAAGTTATATTAAGCGCGTAGCTGGCCGAGCCCGGACGATTTTCAAAAACCACGCTGCCATTAGTTATGGTTTTCGTCTCGCTGTTATTTAATTTTACCGTGGCTCCGTTTATAGGCTGGCCGTCTTCATCGCTGACATTAATAAATAAACAAGGGCAGGACAGTTGCGCCGGTTTTTCTCTAATTGAAATTAAATAGTTTAATATATTATTAGCTTCATTGGTTTCCGGTATGACATTTGTATAATCAAGTTTGGCGACTAAACCGACGATTGAACCTACCGGCACCGTGGTGGGAATTTTTCCAAATAAAGAAAAATCTTTAAACCAATTTTTAGCAATCGGACCAACGTTTTCCTCGCCAATTTTTATTAAGTTATCCGGATTACTGGGCAAGTAGTAAAACAGCCCGACTTTTACATTCGGTATCACCGCTACATTATTATTGCGCACGCGCAAATTCATCATGGTATTTAAACCCGTGTAAGTGAATCTTGGTTTATAATTTATGTCTTGCTGACTTAATATTAAATCCGGCGCGGTTAAATTTAAAAGATATATTTTTTCATTGTTAAGCTCATTGGTTTCAATAACCGTGCTATCCGGATCAGCTGCCGCCCTGATTGGATAGTCGGCTCCCGGAATATTATTCGGTACGGTCCAGGAAAAAGATTTTGCTGAAACTGAATTTTTATTGATACTGGGAATATTAATGGTAAAATTCGGCGTGCCGGTATTATCGCCTAAATAAACGTTAAGCCTGGCGTTAACCGCTTTAGTATCGCCGGTATTTTTTACTTTTACTTGTATGGAAACCTTCTGCCCGGCCTTAGGCTTAGAAACGCTGGTTTTTACTGAATCTATGGTTAAATCAATTTTTGCCCGGCTGACATTAGCGTTCATTTCCGCCGTGTTATTATTCTCGTTGCTTTCAATAATCGTCTTATCCGGGTCAGCCGTTGCCTTAAATATAACCGCTCCGGAAAGATTGAGCGGCAAAGTATATTGATAATTTACAACGCTTTTGCCTTTTTTAGAAATAGAAATGATGTTTTTGCTGTAAACTTCGGCACCGTTAAAATAAAATTTTATTTTAACATTACTCGCCTTAGCCGTACCGCTATTAGCTACCGTGGCTTTAAGCGTAATTTTATCTCCGCCTTTGTAGCTCGCCGGCGTAATTTTTAAATCCGCGGCGCTAACCGATAAATCAACGCTCGCGATGTCGGCAGCCGTGGCCGAAGCGATTAATATTGGGCACAATAGTATCGCCATCACGGCCAAAGAGAAGATTAAAAATTTTTTCATAAAATTTATGTTAATTTTATTTTATGGATTATTGGCTATTTCATGAATCAGCCAAACGCCGCCGGCATTTTTTTCCAATGTTATCCAGCGGAAATTTTTTCCATTTTCCCAGCCCAGTCGCTCGCCTTCCGGCTTTACCTTAACCTCTAATTCTACTTTAAAAGTCTGGCGGGTCGGCGTCCATTCTTCTTTAAACGCTTCTTCCGTTTTATTAATTTTCAAAGATTCTATGGTATTGAAATTTACACCCCAGCCTTGCTTGGTATTCTCGTTCGCGTCCATCATCTGCAAAGCTTCGTCAATTTTTTTACCGCTTAGCTTGTCCAGAAATGAAATGGCAACGGCTTCTTGGCTCTCGCCCATTTCCGCTTTTTTAATCTCTGCTAAATCAATCGGATTTTTCTCAATGTTTATTTTTAAGCGGCCATTTATTTTATCGGCCATAGCCGCGGCCAAAGTTATCAATTCGTCATCAGTAATCGCTTTATGCGAATAATTCGCCCAGACAAAACGGTTAGGATTAATTATTAAATCAATCGACCAGATGCTTTTGTCCTTGCGATAACTGACAATATTTTCCATATTTATTCTCTGGCTTGTTTCAAGAGTTAGGCCTAAAAATTCCCGGCCTTCTTTTTGCTTGGCAACGCTTAAATTATCCAAGACAATAGAAATACTCGGCCCGCCGGCGCCGACATAATCATATTTGGCGTCTTTATAAAAATCGTCCTTATAATCAGTAAAATAATCGCAGGCATAAACGGTCGCCAGCTTTGACGGCTCGACCCTGACAATCGGCTTTTTAATTATGGAGTAAATAAAATCGGCCGTAAATTCCTCGCAAATATTAGTACTAATATCGCCTTTCTTAGCTTTTTCTTCTTTTTGGCTTGATTTATCTTCCACCTGGATAAAACCGCCCTTGCCGTCAGCTACGGTTATGGTGTTTTTCTTAGCGCAGCCGGCCAAGCCGAAAAGCAAGGCGATTGATAATAGCGAGAAAATAATTTTTTTCATATTTTTAAAAAAATTAAGCTTATTATTTATTTAAAACTAACATAAAATGTTAAAAAAAGCAAGGCGATATTTACCCTGGTTTTTGTCCAACTTTTGTTCTATTCATTTAAACTCGGCAACGTCTCTTTTTATTATCATAAATAAAAAATCAGCTATTTAACTGATTTTTTGTTCTAAAAAAATTTTAGTAGGCAGGCAGAAGCGCGTTGGCTTCTGCCTGCCTGCTGCCTTTTTTATTTGCCATTATAGGCAAGTTTTCCGCAAAGCGGACAAATCGCTATATGTCCGTTGCCATATTTTTCCAACTTTACTTTTACTTCTTCCTTGCAAGCCAAACAAATCACTTTTTCCATTGCTCCCCCTCTTTTAGTTTTTCTGATTAAAACATTAAAAATTATCTTTTAAATACGCGATCTAACTAATTGCCATGCTGATACTTATACGACTTTTTCATAGCCTTCCAAAATACTTCTTTATTGACGCAGTGCGGATTGGTTCCGTCGCAATCTTTATTTTCTAGAACATTGCCGTATTTGGCAAAAGTGTTTGAGTCTTCGTACTCATAGGCGTTTTGCTGCATTTTTTTAACCACTTCCGCGTGCGCCTTGTCCGTGTCTCCGCCGAATTTGCCTAATTCTTCCTGCATGCCGAGATTATAAGCGCGCACTAAACCGCGAAATTCCTTGGATTTAGCTTCTCCCTTGACTACGTCTAAGGCCTCGCCGATGACCGTCGTGGTTATGCCGACCGTCTTACCGGTTATTTCGCCGAAAATCGTTTCAATAACTTTATCTTTAACCGCGTCTCCAACCTGTCCCTGAATGGCATTATTAACCATATCCATATTGCGCTTGACGTCCTCGCCGAATTCCGATAAACCTTCGTTGATTGATTGCTGGCGCTCCAGCATGCGCTCATAAAAACGCAGTTGTTCATCCAATTTAGCTTCTCCCTCACTCGGGCCTGATTTCCAGATTTTAAACTTGTCCACCACATTACCCATCTTCTCATTCCAGCGGTCTTTAAGCAATTTAGCGTCATCCATTTGCTCAATATCGTTATTCGGATCGCTGATAAATTTGTAATAATCCTTAAAAGCGTCAAGTTGCTCCTGGGTCATCTTAAAGCCCTTAGCTTTTAGATTTTCATTAAGATTGATTAATTTATCCTTTGATTCGCGATCAAGATCCCCGACCGCATAATCGCCGAGAATATCCTTATTAATCGGATCAGATTGTTTTTCATATTCGGCCTTATTGGTTTTAGTTAAGACGTCAATCATATCTTTTCTTTTGTCTTCAAGCCCTTTAAGCTGTTTTTCCAAATCAGCGTCCGAACCGTCTTTTAAATATTTTTTAAGTTCATCAATCTGATTGTCCACGGCGATAACGTCAGCCGAATCAATTTTATCGCCTAATTGCGCGCGGCAGTCGCTCTTAGCGGCGCCGGTTAGCATTTTACAGCCGGCCGGATTTTCATATTTAATAGCTATGCCCAAAAAGCATTCTTCTTGCGTATAGCTCATTAGGCCGCCCTTGATCCGCTTGCAAACTTCAAGGTCGCCGGTATTCTCGGCGATATTAAGATAGCATTTATCTCTGGGTGGGTTAGAACCGGCATCTTTGAATTTCTCGCCTTTAATCCGTTCGCAATCATCCGGATTCCCGCTCTGCATAGCCGACGCCTGGTAGCAATGGTCGCTGTCAGGCATAATCATGCAAATAACATCCTCTAGCTGGCTTAAACAGCCGGTAGTTAAAAACGACAATGCCAAAAGCAACCCGGCCAGCTCAACAGTATTTTTTCCAGGCTTAAATTTCTTTACAACTATTACAATAATTATAACAGCCAGCCAGACAACCGCGGTCGAGAGCATAAATAATGAGGCATTGCGAATCGGCTCAACTAAAAAATCCAAAACCAGGCGGGCGATGTCGGTATATCTAGGCTCTTTAGCTAAAGCCTCGGCTAAAAAATACCACGGCGCGTAAATCAGGGCGAGTATAATCGGATTGACCGGGGAAAACTTGCTTAAGTGAACTAACTTTTTCAGCCCCAGGAAAATATAACCAAAAATTAATGACAAAAAACCAAGTATTAATCCGCCATAAACGCCATAATTATTAAAAATTTCCAAAAATTTATAATCAGTTAAGTCCTTAATCCGAGCAATCGTATTAAAATTCAAATAATAGACAAAGGCGAAAATAAGCATAGCGGCTACCGGGAATAAGGCATTGGTTAAAAGACATTTTCTTTTTGGCTTGTCAATTTTTTCTTCTGTGCCGGCCGCAATTTTTTTGTCCGCCGAAACTTCAGCGTCGGCCGAAGCCGTTTGTTTTATTTCTTCCATTTTTTTAGTTATTAATAATATTTATATTTAAAATTTACCATAGAATCATCAATTATTCAATAAGCTTACAAAAACAGTTTAATATGTTATAATATATAATAATATATGACATTTATTTTATCATTTCTCGAACGCCGCTGGCGATATTTTATCGCTTTAATTTTTATGCTTGCGATAATTGCCGGCCAAGCTGTCGCTTCGCCTTCGTCGGACGCTATCGCGATCCGCGTTATCCCTAATCCTAACCACTATTCACCGCTACGCGGGTACAAAGAGCAGAAATTCACCAGCTCTCCGCAATCTATAGTCATAGACGGCTATGAGGCTGTCCGCGACGGCCGCACGGTTTACGTTAACGCGGCCAATATAGCTAATGATAATTTTTACACCAATATTTATATCATCTCATATAACCAAGACGCGGCCGGCGACACGGTGGATATTTTCGGCCAGATATTAATCCATTGGAAATTTAATACCAACTTAGCCGCGGCTAATTTCTGTGAAGCAAATAATGCGACTAATTGTTTAACCAATTCCGATTGCCCAAAAAACGATTATTGTCTTTCCGCTAAAGCAAAAGCGATCCGCGATACTAAGCGCCTGGCCGATCTAAAAGATATAAAAACCGCTCTGGAAAATTATAAACAGGCCAAAGGATATTATCCGGCTTTAAGCGCGGGCAGCTATATGGCTAATAAAACAATTTCGGTTTGGCCGAGCTGGAAAACCCTTTCCGGCGAAATTAGTTTTAACATGCCGCTTGATCCGATAAATAAATTAGGAGCTTGCGGCGCGGAAGGTTATGACCCGATAACCTGCTGGGATGAAAAAGAAAAAAAATTTGCTGATCCTGATCCGCTTAACAACGAATTAAATTTGCCCGATGGAAGCCATGCCTATATTTATACCACGAACGCGGCTGGCGCTTCCTACAACATTTGCGCTAATACTGAATCCGGGCTGATCGCACCGGCAGATGGAAGTTGTTTGGAAAATATTTCAATGAACGCCGTAACTTGCACTGACGCCGATAATGACAGCTACAACCTTGAAGGCGGCGGCTGCGGTCCAATTGATTGCGATGACGCAAAAAATTTTATCTACCCGGGAGCTAACGAGTCTTGCGATACTTTTGACAATAATTGCAACGGCAATATTATTGATGAAGGCTGTGATGACGACCGAGATGGTTATTGCGACGGATCAATGAGAATTTATAATAATACCAGCATGTGCCTTAACACCAATTTTATCAGCAATGGAATGTACGGCGATGACTGTAATGATAGTAACGCCGGCATACATCCCGGAGCTGGTTGTGCCTATACTTACTGCGGTGACAGCATTATTCAAAATATTCCTGAAAACGATGATGGCATAGCGGAAGCTTGCGATGACGGCAATGCCGCTAGCGGCGATGGCTGCGATGAAAATTGCCAGATTGAATAACTTATAATTTAAATATATTATGCCTAATTTCTTATCTAAAAAATCATTTTTATATTTATTGACCACTGGCTTTTTCTCTATTGTTTTTTTTTCTGGCATTTTTTTCTTTGCCACTATTCAGCGCTTCTTATTGTAATATAGGGGTTGATGCTGACAGATGCAATCCAAGAATTCCCAACCGGATACAGGCTTGCGGCAATTGCGACGCGGATTCGGATAATGAATGGTGTAATACCATTGACTGCGCAACTACCGGGAAAATATGCCTTAACGGGACTTGCCATAATTCAATAAACTGCGCTGACGCCGATAACGACGGTTATGGCGCAATCGGCTCAACCGGCTGTGCCCAATCCGGTGTTGACTGTAACAACAATAACGCCGCTATCCATCCGAACGCCGCCGAAATTTGCGGCAACGGCATTGACGAAGACTGCGCGGGCGGCGATCAGCTCTGTAGCACGAATATCATAATTTCCGTGCTGCAGCCGATTTCCTCTGAATTTCTTATTAAAGATAATATTAATTTCTCCGCTTCGGCTATCGGCGGAAGCTACCCTTATAAATATGCTTGGCAATCAAATAAAGATGGAATTTTATATTCCGGTCTTACCAACAATTTTGCGACTAGTAATTTATCGGCCGGAACGCATACTATTAATTTAACCGTTACCGATAGTTTAGGCGCGACCAAACAGCAAACGTTGAATCTAACAGTTTATAATGCCAATACGTTATTCGCGGCTATTAATACTCCTTATAACGGAGAAGAATTTCCTCTTGGTAATTTGATTTATTTTAATTCCAGCCTGGCCGGAGCTATCTCGCCGGCTAATTATGCTTGGGCATCGGATCGTGATGGCGTGATTAGCGCCTCTGATCATTTTTCAATTTCCACTTTATCGCTCGGCGATCATAAAATTACTTTAACCGTAACCGACGACGCCGCGAAAACCTTTGTTAAATCTATAAATATTAAAATAATCTCCGGCCTGGTATTAAAAATATATCAGCCAACTCCCGGAGCTTACGAACAGGGCATAAATATATTTTTTAACGCCGGAGTCAACGGCGGCGCCTCGCCTTATGCTTTTTCTTGGAGCTCGAATAAAGACGGAAAAATCGACGGCAGCGTCGATAAAGACCGTAGCGGTAAGAGTAGCGGCCGCGAGATCGGCGGCGGAATTATTAAAAACGACCTTTCCTTGGGCACGCATCTGATAACCGTGGTTGCCACCGACGCGGCCGGAGCCACGGCCAGTGAATCAGTTACTATAGAAATTGTTGAGCCTCTGTGCCTTGATGACGATAAAGACGGCTATGGAAAAACCAGCGGCCTTAACTGCTTAAGCGCGGGGATAGATTGCGATGACGCCAATCCGAATATCAATCCGGCGGCCACTGAAATTTGCGGAAACACGATTGATGAAAATTGCAACTACAACACAACTGATTGCCCGGTGACTCTTACGGTTTTATCTCCGGCCGGTAACGGACAAACCTTTGTCTGGGGCAGTAAGTTGAGTATCAAGATTAAAGGCGCTCCAATTACTAGCGCCAGCATGAATATTTATAATTCAGCTAATGCGCCTGTTAAGTATATATTATTATATAATGACGGTACTCATAATGACGGAGCGGCTAACGATGATATCTGGGGCGCGGACTTACAGCTGGTTTTCCCTAATGGCAATTATCATCTCAACGCGACCGTTAACGCCTTGCCGCATAATAATATTATAAATTTTAATATTAGCGACACGCCAACCTGCACGACTATTGTTAATAACGGCAATAGCGCCGATAAACTGGATATTGTTTTTATCGCTGATAAATATACGAGCTCGGAAATACCGAATTTTATCGCTAAAGTCCAAGCCGCCTACGGCTATTTATTCGGGATTGTACCGTTTAACGCGCAAAACTCCAAAATCAATATTCATCGAGTGGATTCTCCAATGAATTTAGGCTGCGCCGGCTGGAGCACTCACCAGCCGGACTGCAACGCTTCTAATATTTCACCAATCGCCAGCCTTTGCCCGGGCGATAGAACTATAGTCATGGTTGACGGCAATTTCCGATCGTACGCCTATAAAGGCGGCTACGCGATTGTTGCAGCCAATGACTCAAACTTCAAAGGCGTGGTTGTTCATGAATTCGGACATAGCCTTGGACAATTAGACGATGAATATGTTGATAGCGTCGTTCCGGATCGAGGAGCCACTATCGTAAACTTAAGCGTTAATTGCGATACCAGTTCGGTTTGCACTAAATGGAGAACGCCGCAAACAGCGCAAGGCGCCCTATTGTCCGGTACCGGCTGCTACACGGGCTGCGATTACCGTAATACCTATTATCGATCAATCAGCAACGGTATAATGAGAAATCATACAGTAACGGATTTTGGCGTTATAAATATAAATCAGATTAATAAATTATTTAATTCATACAGATAAAAATATGAAAATCTTTAAATTTTTATTGCTTATCGGCGCCTTGTTCTATGCCGCAGCGGCATTCGCACAAACACAGCAAATTTTTTTAGTGGAAATCCAATTTAACCGCGGTCAGGTGAAAATCGGCGAAGTTATGAACGGCCAGGGCTATGTTTCGGAGCCGGAAAAAGAGCTGGAAATAGGGCCTTATCAATACTGGCTGGAAATGATTTCGTCGTCAGGGCAAGTGCTGGACATGAGAAAATTATCACTTGATCCGCGCGTTTCGCCAAGACCGCCTTATCCTGGAGAAATTACTGAACCGATAAACGACAATATGGCGGATGAATTCAGTAAAACGATTGCTTTGCCCTATTATCCAGACGTTCAACTGCTTAGTCTTTACGATGCCAATAAAAATTTATTGGATCAAAAAGATGTAAGCTATCTAATCCCCGGCTGCGGAGACGCGAAGTGCGGTGAAAAAGAAAATTACCTTGTCTGCGCATCTGATTGCCCGGCCGGCGGAAAAGACGGCTGGTGCAATAAAGGTTTGGCTGACTTAGACCCGGATTGCCCGAAAACCGAGCCGGCGGTAAACGCGGCGGCCTCGGAGCAAAAACCTCCCTTAAAGCCTTATATCCTTCTTGTCGGCGGCGGTTTGGTAATATTTTTAATTATTGCCGGCTTAGTAATATATCTTGCGACAAAAAGAAAAACTGAAAACTTATAATCCGGCATTATTATTGCCGGCATATTTCCTAACCGATTCCGCTAATTATATGCTTACAAATTTAAAATATCCGCGCAAAATTATTTTTACCTTAGCCTTATTGACTATGCTTTTCTTGTCTTTAGCGGTCGAAGGCGCGCATTATGCCGGAGAAGCCACCGGTTATATTCTTTTGCAAGTGGAAGCTAACGGCGAAGCCTGGTATGTTTATCCGATAAACGGCAAAGCCTATTACCTGGGCCGGCCGGCCGATGCTTTTAAAATTATGAAATCGCTGGCGCTTGGTGCCAAACATGATTTTATCGCTAACACGGATATTTTTCCGGAGAGATTATCTGGTATGATTCTTTTGGACGTGGAACAGAATGGTGAAGCTTATTATATCTACCCGGAAAATAATAAAAAATATTATTTGGGCCGGCCGGACGATGCTTTTAAAATTATGCGCGAATTGGGCCGGGGCGTGAGCAATTTGGATTTAGCCAATATTCCGATCGGCATAATCGGCGAACCGCTAGCCTTTTTTGATATCCATAAAAAAGTGCTGCTTGCTAACGTGCCTTTTACCGCGCAGGCGCCTTTCGGCGATTGGGCGGATCAGCGCCAGCAAGACGGCTGTGAAGAGGCCTCGGCTCTAATGGCCGTAAAATGGGCGCGCGGGCAAAGCTTAACTAAAGACGAGGCTTTAAAAGAAATTACCGGTATTTCGGACTGGCTTCTGAAAAAATACGGAGAATACCGCGATATCTCCGCCCAGGACGCGGTTGACTGGATTTTTAAAGACTATTTTAATTATGGCAAGGTGGTTTTGGTCAGAGACATAACCGTCAATGATATTATTGAAGAATTGGCTAAGGGCAACCTGGTAATTACGCCCATGAACGGCCAAATCATGCATAACCCAAATTATAAAGCGCCCGGACCGCCCCGGCATATGGTGGTTGTCCGCGGCTATGATCCGGCCATAAAAGAATTCATCACTAACGATCCGGGAACCAGGCTGGGCGAACTTTACCGCTACGACGCCACTGTTTTTTATGAAGCCATCCGCGATTATCCCACCGGCTACCATGAAATCATCAAACAGATAGGCAAAGATATGATTGTGGTAAGCAAATAAATTATAAAAATAGCATAAAATAAAAAATCACCCTTTGAGCGGGGTGATTTTTATTTAAACCTTGCGCGGGAACTTAAAAACTATTCCGTGACCGCGCCGTCAAATTCAGCTTCGTTGGCTTCGGCTTCCGCTTTAGTGGCGCGCACGATGCCGTCTTTATGGTGCGCCGGAGAATAAATCGTGTAGAGCTTTAAATCCTCGCTCGCGGAAACGTTAATAACATTATGGTTGGCGCCGGCCGGCACGACTATAGCCGAGCCGTCTTTGACTTCATATTCATTGCCGTCAATAACGCATTTGCCCTGCCCTGCCTCAAAGCGAAAAAATTGGTCGTTATCCTTATGCACTTCCATGCCGATTTCTTCTTTGGGTTTTAAAGACATTAAAACCAGCTGGCTGTGCTTTCCTGTATAAAGCACCTGGCGAAAATTATTATTGGCCAAAGTGTCTTTTTCAATGTTGGCGTTAAATCCTTTCATAAATTTTAATTTAGTTATTTAGTTGATAATTTTTCTCTTATGGGTGATTAAACAATAAATATAGACTATGACCACGGTTGTCAGCGCGCCTAAAATATTCATAGTTAAATCGTTGGCCGTATCCGCTCCGGGCCCCAGCCGATTGGTATGGAAAAAAATATCTTCTAAATATTCCTCTACCTCGTAAAGCGCTCCTAGGCCGATGGTTGAAGTTGTAGAAAGAAATAAGGCGAGTTTTAACCGGCCTTGCTTAAACAGCAGGCAAAATTCAAATTTATCAATCCAAAAAGCATTGATGATAGCGAAGAGAGTGAAATTAATAATAGCGCTGACTGAATAATGGACGGCTTGATCCCACCAAATTATGTTGCCGTATAAATGAAAAAAATCCCCGGCCGCGTCTAGGCCTAAGGCAATAGTTACTATTATCCAAACAGACCAATGGAGGTAATGGCCTTTTTTTTGCCTATACCTGGAGGCCGTTATTTCTAAAAGGGCAAAACAAAAAATAGCCGTAATCACTAATCCCAGCCAGGTAAACTGGGTGTTAAATTGTAAAATTTTGAGAAAATTCAAAATTTCAAAAATTATCAAACCGGCGAATAAAAAGCGGGCAAAATTTATTACGGCTAAAGTATTGGTTTTCTCTTCGCTCTGGCGATTAAAAATTTTCAGCATATTAATAACTTATTAATTATTAAAAACTCATCCAAAAGAACCAAGCGCCAATAAGGAATATTATGCCGCCCCAAAACATCTGTCCGCCTTTGAACATTTGGGCCTTTTTATTAACACGATCGGGAAACCCAATTTTTTCAATACCTTTAAATAACGTAGTCCAGCCTAAAATAGTAATGGTAATTCGCCAGTCGGCAACCCAAATATTATGCGCGACAACGGTAGCCAGCCCCAGTAAAAAGGTAATATAACCGGTAGAAATAGTAATGGTTTTATCTTCGGTATACTCTATAATTCTGCCCAACAACTTTGCGCCTACAGACATCGCGCCAAGAATCATAAAAAGACTGCCCCAAAATTTTGCCAAAAAAATTGTAATTTCCATATTATTTAATCATTAAACGATTTAATCAAAAGTTTTTTTATTCTTTATTAATCCTATAATTCCGATGATAACCGCTATCAGCCCCATTAATTGCCCACCGGGGCTATCGTCATATTCACCGTAGACAAACATAAACACGCCGAATAATATTACCAAAACAAAATAGATTATTCTTCTGTAATATTTTTTCATAGTTTGATTTTTTGTTATGTATTAATTATATCAAAAATTAATAAAAAATTCTAACATCCAGTTTAAAACATAAACAATTCATCAATCGTTGTCTTTAACACTTTAGCCACGTCATGAGCCAGGTTTAAAGAAGGATTATACTTTCCTCCTTCAAGAAAAACAATAGTCTCCCTTCTAACGCCGACTTTTTTAGCTAAATCCTCCTGAGTAAAATTATATTTAGCTCTAAATTCTTTAATTCTATTTTTCATACTTTTTTGTTATTCGCCTCTTTTATTTAAATACCAATAAGATAATCCAAAAATTATTGCCATACCGGCGATGCCTATGCTTGGCACCGAACTAGCCGGAATGCTTAAGTTAAAATAATCAATAGCCATACTTAAGCCAAGCAACCAGTAAATGCCAATATAAAAAGCATAAGCCCCGGCTTTTGTTTCCAGCTTTCTTGACCTTTCGTCTTTTAACGGCTCGCCATATTTAAGACTTTGATATTTATTTTTAATTAATTTAAAGCCAAACACAACCAAAATCAGAGGAATAACTAATACGCCAACGCCTGACTTTTTGCCAGTGTTTAAATAACCAAGCATGCCCCAAGCAGAAATAGTAACGATCAAAAGACCCAAAAGAACAGTTATTAATATAAATCTTTTTTTGTCGTTTTTTTTATTTTCCATATAATTGTTATTTATTTATAATATTATGTTAAATATACCTAACTTAATGTTATCTTATTCTAACATAATTGTCAAGGGAATTTACACACAATCAAAATACTAAAAAATAACGCTAAAATTAGCGTTATTTTTTTGTTATGTAAGGCTCCGATTTTACGCCGAAGTTCGAATTGAATTCAAAAAAAGGTTTTAAACTATTTTATATCAAGCTTTTAAAAGCGCCCCCAGCCCCCGCTTTTAAAAGCAAAATTTACCCGCGGGCAAAGCCCGGCTTTAGGCGATTTCAAGTTTTTCCGCGGGCAAAAGCCCGCTCCGCCCCGCTCCGGCGGGGCGATTTGGCGGCAAATTCTTACATGAGTAATTTTTTCAGGTCATCATAAAAAGATTTACCCCATAAATATTTATCTCTATCACGAAGCGAGCTACCCGCTATGGCCATAACTTTTTTCAAATATTCTGCAAAATATAAATTAACAGCATCTTTTTTGTACGATATATCTTTCTCCATGCCAATCTCATTTCTAACACGAATATCATATACAGTAAAAATATCCGGATATAAAACCGTTAAAATAGCAGACGCCATCGGTAGCGCAAAACCATAATCAATCAAAATTTTTAATTTAACTTTATTCTCTTTTTCGTTAAATATTTGATTTGTAATCTTTTTAACAGCAACGTCCAAATCACTATCGATGGTCTTAACCCTGTTTTTTATTTTACTTTTAGCACGGTTAGCTTTCCAAATAACAATGCAAAAAAATTCTTGCGCCGTTAAATAACCATGATTTAAAAAATTATCATGTACTTCACCAAAAATATACTTTTCTAAATCGTAATATTTACTATAATCCATGGTTTTATATTATTTGACAAAAAGGTCATCTAGCGTCTTTGCTTTTAATATATTTTCTAATTTTGTATATTTTGGTCCTTGTGGTTTTAAGTGACGATTTTTACCCAAACCAATACCATGTGACAACTTTACAGGATTACCTTCCAAATATAATTTATATTTCCCCGTATTTTCAAATTGTTCAATACGATCAACCTTACCATAATAGGTAATTTGTGAAATAGGAGCGACCTGATATATCGCTATGTATTTTATGGATGATAATGTCTTTGGATTTAAACGCACTGCCCACCATGCTTTTTGTTCTAAAAACGCTCTCCTAAAACCATCCTCTTTTGCTGCACAAACTAAAGTATCCCATTTTGGCTTATAATCTCTGTCTCCAAGTTCTTTTTCTTTAATATCTTCATGTACAATAATAGCGGGCTCAAATTGTTCTTCAATATTAAAGTCTTTTTTTCTTTTTATTCCGAATCTCCCCCTGTATTCGTCGTCTACTTCATCATAATGTTTCAAAATAATAGCGGCCAAATCTTCGCCATCAATCAGTTTTATGGGAACCTTACCTGAAGCCTGCGCTTCTTCGGTAGCAGAAGAAGTGAATGAAGATAAAGTTATAAAGCAACCATGTTCTTCTTGCTTTAGGGTACCCCTTAAAGCTAATATTTGTTGATTAGAAATAGATCCTCTTACTCTTTTGACCTGTATTCTCAAAACTACATTTGCTAATCCTTCCGCATCTAAAATACCATTTACATCTATTCCACTGTCTCCAACATATTGGGTCGTCTCTGCGGTAAATCCAATAATTTCTAATATATGTTTTATAAATTCTTCAAATTCTCTACCATCTAAGTCGTATAGGCCATCGAGTATCAAGTCCCTTATTCTTTGCGGTTTATCGGCTGGTGTATATATTTCTCCAGCGATTAATGCGTCTAATTCTTTAGCATATCTATCAAGGGAAAAAATGGTTAAAGTTGCACCAAGCGCATATGCTAAGTTGGTAGACATATCCTCTTTTAAAACAGTTTTTTGCCAGACCATTTTGCGGCGATGTTTATACTGGCAGGTACCTATTGGATTTTCCTCAAAGTAATAATCTCCTGCCACACCTACCAAGTATTCACCCTTACCTTTTGGTGAGAGGATGGTATCCCCACTTTTCATCTCTAACCCAAAACGATGCAACTGGCCAGATTGAGCTGATATTTGCGAATCCGAGTACTCATAGCTGGTTTTTGTGAGTGCCTTTTTAATCGCATCTAAATTGCCTAACTTAGTCAGGTCAGACACCTCATTCCAGCCGACAGCAATAAAATTATTCTTATAACCTTCTTCAACGTATTTTGAACCTTCGCCTATACGGACTAAATAGTATGACATAATTTATGTTATTAAATTTTATCTAGGAGCGACGAGTGGCATGTTCATCCAAAAGTCGCATTAGTAAACTAGCAAGGGATAAATATTCAATAGTTTTAAGTGGATCGCTTTGTATAAAGTTAAGATGGGCTTTTTTATCTCTCACACCAACAATACCTTTAAAGAGATTCATTAATCCTCGCTGTTCAGTTTTATCGAGACTAGTTTGTAAGTCATTAAATTTAATTTTCGGCGTTTGATTATCGCAACCAAAAATATGGTTCATTAAATCATCACCATCAAATTCTTTCCCGTTGCTATTTTTAGGATGACCGGCCTTTATTTTAACCTGATTTATCACCTCGACAAGTGCATTTTGAATTGCCTCTTTAAAGTATCCGTCTTCAAATTGATCAAAGGCAACTTTTTTCACCAACGGATGAAAGTCATATCGTATAAAAAGTTCTGTTCTCTGCCCGGGTATGGATGTTATAGGATGTTTCTGAATATACTTCCATTTGCCAGACTCTTTAACGCGAATCAAAAAATTACTGTTTTTAACTGCGCGCATCAACGCAACGCTAAGACTTGAAGATTTAAAATGATAACCTTTCGCAGCAAATCCACCAGAAATTTCAGAGAGCTCCCTGCTTGTAGAAAAAAATCCCTCTTGCCAAAGAGTCTTTAAAAGATTTGGTAAAGATATAAAATTTTTGCTTTTTTCTTTTTGCATAAGCTTTTTACTGTTCTCCATCCAAGTTAAATCTGGTATTTATATATCTTATCCTCTTTTTTCCGTTTAATTTTCTCTCTTCTCAATAAAAAAAGTAAATTCACTCGGACTTCCTCAAGCCTTATGTTATATCCAAACGCGTCTTTAAGTTCTTTCTTTATTTCTTCCGCGGTCCTTAGTCTTTTATCAACTATTCTCATAATTTTTTCGGCAACGCTTACTCTTTGTTTTTTCTTTTTCATAAAAAATAATATTAAATATTATTTCCCGTAGACCCATTTTCCGTCAACCTTTTTACGACCTAACAATTTTTTTTGAACTAGCCCTATAACCACACCAGACAAAGTGGTGGTGGGATAAAGATAGCCGATCCTTTCCAGGGCCTCTGCAATTTCCCCAAGCGTTTTTGGTTTAGCAAAAAAATCATCCTCTCGTAATTCAATGATAAGATCGGAAGCTGCGCGCCTTTTATTTTCGTCCTTTTTTTTCTTAGTTTCCTCGGATACCTTTGTTTTTATTTGTTGGACGGCAGACATTCTGTCATAATCAGAAAGTATTCTCGCCAACTCCTCCTTAGTCCCCTCTATTGTTATAACAGATCCTGTTTTTGACTTAATAACCGCTTTAGGCATATTTTTTTTAAAATTAGTTACTTATTGCTACTATCCTTATGGTATATTATTGTTATAACTTTGTCAAGCAGAAGACAGCTTTAGTTAATAACTCTAAATTTCCGTCATAGATAGGCCTAATTGATCATTGTGGATAAATATATGTTGTTAAAAATAAGGTATCATAGTATAATATATACATGCCTAACAACCAAACTTTCAAAGCCATTTATTTTTCTGACCATAAAGAAATAAACCCAAATGCAAAGGGGGTTGTATTAGCTTTTGGAGAAAGAAATAAAGATTTGTATCAGAATATAGCCGACCTGGGTAGTAATGAATTGCGCAATTTACTCGGCACCGATTCCTATATCGAACTTGAACAGCGGGCTCAACAAGAAGGACTGCCGGTAAATACATATTGCCTTTGGTATTTGCGAAAAAATATTAATGTAGAAAAAAAGACGGATGTTAAAACAAACAAAAGTTGCCGAAAAACAATACACGACTTAATAAATCAAGTAATTGAAGGGAATTGTTTAGAGGTGATGAAAAATTTTCCCGATAAATCAGTAGATATGATTTTATGCGATTTGCCTTACGGCACAACGCAAAATCATTGGGATAGTATTATCCCCCTTGATCAACTATGGGCACATTACGAACGCATAATTAAAGATAACGGCGTTATTGCGCTTACGGGGCAAGGTTTGTTTACCGCAAATCTTATGTTGTCTAATCCTAAATTATTTAAGTACAAAATAACTTGGGTTAAATCAAAGCCGACAAATTTTTTAAACGCAAAAAAACAGCCGCTACGTAAGCATGAGGATATTTGTATCTTTTACAAAAATCAACCTGCATATAACCCGCAGATGACTTACGGCGAGCCGTATAATAAAGGTTTTAGAAAAGATCAGTTGACCGGCAGTTATGGAGATTTTAAAACTGTTGAGGTTAAAAGTAATGGGGAAAGATACCCGACAGATGTTGTTTATTTCAAAACAGCCGAAAGTGAAGGAGAAGTCTATCACCCAACACAAAAACCGGTAGAACTTGGTCGCTACTTGGTTCGTACATTCACGAAAGAAGGTGATATTGTTTTGGATAATACTTGTGGCAGCGGGAGTTTTTTAGTCTCCGCTGTTTTAGAGGGTAGAAAATTTATTGGGATTGAGAAAAACGAAGAGGTCTATCTGTTCAAAAAGCACGAGGTAGATTATATTGATATTTGCAAACAACGTATCAAAGAAGCTGAACGAAAATATAAAATAGAATCTAATAAACTATTCTAAATTCCGCTATATGGCTCCTCTTGAAGAATTTGGCGCGCTTTTTCGATTTCAACATCGGTAACCGCGCCTTTTTCTTTTAGGTATTTTAATAAATGAAAATATTGGTTTGAATGTAAAATTGGTTTTACAATTTTTTCTAGCTTTGTATCATTTTTAACAAAGGTAAGATGTTTTTCAGTGAGAACACCACGACCGATAAGATCGTAAGTGATTCTCACCGCATCAACAGAGGTTAAATTAAGATCGCCTTTGTGTATTTTGTCTTTTTCTACATCTGCTGGCTCAATACTCAATAAATCTTCCACCTTCTCTAAACCATTCAAATTACGGTTATAGAGTTCGATTTCTTGCCCACGATATGTAAACCATGTTCGTCCTTGCTCTGTTAGTGAACCGCGTGGCAGATAAACGCCCTCATTAGAAACTCGCACTTTTGATACCCATCCGCATATATAAAGTATCCACTTTCTTTGTCGTTTAGTACCCGGAAGCACTCTATTGCTGGGAGTTTCTAAATGGGTCATTACATAAATATCTGCATCTAAATTCTCGTCATGAATTTGGCGAGCAAAAAAATTATGTTTTGCTTCTCTCGCAATTCCATCACTACTCTCATATTCTTCTTTAAAGGGAAGCGCGCCACCGCGACATTTCACATCAACTTTAACACCGGAAGGAAGTAAAAGGTCATACCCGAGAGGATGATTTTCTGGATTGATTTCTGGCATTCCTAGCTTATTGCGGATAACCATCTCGGCAAGTGCGCCGAATCCTTGCTCTTCAGAACTTCCTCGTTCTGCGCCAGTTCGGTTTCGATTGGCAGCAATATATTCCGCTGCTTTTTGTCTCAAGCTAAAACCCCAATCATCAGTGAGTTTTAAAACTATCGGCTTTGGATGGTAATATTTATACATAACTATTTTATGAAATAATTTAAATTTTTTTTATACAAACTCGCAAAGTGTTGTAATTCAATAATATCAATTCTCTGTTCTCCTTGTTCAACTTTTGAAATATAAGACTGTGGCTTTTTAATTTTTTCAGCCACTACCTCTTGAGTTAAGCCAGATTCTATTCTGGCTTTTTTTAACTTTTCAGCAATTAGCTTATATTCATTTAAATATATTGCCTTAGTCATACTAATATGATATATTCAAATTAAGAATATTCAAAATTAGAATAATTACAAAAGTCAAGGGGGTTAAGTCTACGAGAGTCGGATGTGCAAAAAAGAAAAGTTTGCTTTTGGCTTAAAATAAAGTTCGAGCCGATATTTTTTACAGGTTCTTTGGCAGTTTTTTAAAGCCGGGCTTTGCCCGCGGGTAAATTTTGCTTTTAAAAGCGGGGGCTGGGGGCGCTTTTAAAAGCTTGATATAAAATAGTTTAAAACCTTTTTTTGAATTCAATTCGAACTTCGGCGTAAAATCGGAGCCATGTCGCATATGCCTGCCTTCGGCAGGCAAGCGCCCACTCAAATTCAGCTAAAAATTCAAACTTTCCGCCTTGCCCGAGCGAAAGCGAGGAAAGCCAAAGACAAACTTTTCTTTTTTCTTTCCAAAACAAAAAGACCGTTTTGAACATAAAGTTCATGGTCGGTCTTTTACCATTTGATGATGCGGACATTAATTCGCCGCCGTTTCCTTCGCCCAGCCGTTGGTCAGCATGTATTCCCTTGCCTTTTTGGGATCGGTGAATACGTTCTTGGCGAGCGAAACAGCCTCTTTGCCTTCGGGCGTACTTTCATACAGCTTCTGGAACAGCGTTTTCTCATTGATCGTGAGCAGAAAACTTGTGAGCACGCTTTTGAAGCAAGCGATCATGAGCTCAAGCCTAACTGCCTGCGATTCGTTGAGATCGCCAACCTTGGCTATTTCCTCGGAAGCCCGGAAAAACTTCTGCATTGCGTCAAAAACGTTCTTTGTGGTGCTTGTGTGCCCGTTGTTAACGTCATTCTGAAGAATGCCCTTGCCTTCTTTCAAAAGCTCCATAAACACGGTTCCGCCAAGAGATTCGTCTTCTGCCAGCATAAGCGCCACTTTTTGAATATCCATCATATCCTCCTTTGCTCTTTAAAGTCTCTCGACTATTAGTTTGAAATGTTCAATTATATCGTATAAATATAGCACACTTTTACATAATTGTCAAGAAAAAACAGCTAATTACAGCTATAATTAGCTAAAATATATGAAATACATCCTCTACGCCCGCAAATCAACCGATGAAGACGACAAACAAATTTTATCCATTGAATCCCAAGTGGCAGAATTAAAAGAATTTGCCGCCAAAGAAAAACTTGAAATCGCCGCCTCGCTCTGCGAGGCAAAAACTGCCAAAGAACCTGGCCGAATGAAATTCGGCGAAATGCTGACTTTAATTGAGCAAGGCAAAGCTGATGGCATACTCTCATGGCATCCGGATCGCTTAGCCCGTAATCCGATTGATGGCGGTAGAATTATTTATATGGTTGATACGGGCAAAATAAAATCTCTCAAATTCCCCTCTTTTTGGTTTGAGGACACACCGCAAGGAAAGTTTATGCTTAACATCGCTTTTGGGCAAAGCAAATATTTTATAGATAACCTTTCAGAAAACGTAAAACGAGGCTTAAGGCAGAAGCTAAGAAACGGCGTTTATCCTGGTTGGGCGCCGCTTGGCTATCTAAACGACTACAAAAACCATAATATAGTTATCCACACCGAAAAGCATAAACTTATAAAAAGGATTTTTGAGCTCTACTCTGCCGGCGAATATACCTTGAAAAATTTAGCCGATAAATTTAATAATCTGGGGCTAACAAGCCACAACGGCAAAAAAGTAAGTCCGGGCATGATGTTGTTCATTTTAAAAAATCCTTTTTATTACGGCGTATTTAAATATAACGGCGAACTGCACGAAGGCAAGCACGAGCCAATTATAACTAAGAAACTTTTTGACCAAGCGCAGGAAATGCTTAAAAAAAGAGGCCGGCACCATGAAAAGAAAATACACAATTATATTTTTACCGATTTTATGAAGTGCGGGACTTGCGGCTGTGCGATTACGGCCGAAAAGCACAAAGGCCATATTTATTATCGCTGTACCAAGAAAAAGGGTGTTTGCGCTGAAAAATATATTAGAGAAAAACTATTAACCGACCAGCTTAAAAATATAATGCAAAAAGTTTCTTTGCCTGATGATTGGGCTGATAATATGCTCAATGAATTAAATAAAGAGAAAGCGACATCAGCCCAATCATCTATCGCCCTGGTTAATTCTTTAAATTTGGAAATTAAAGCGATTGAGAATAAACTTGATAATTTGCTTGATTATCATCTTGAGGGCGTAATTGATAAAAATGACTATTTAAGAAAGAAGGAGGAGCTAATCAACAAAAAGGTCGGCCTTGAGGAAAAAATCAAAAGAATTAACGATCAGGGCGATAATTGGCTCGAACCCATGAGAGATTTTATTTTGCGTTCAAGGTTAGCAAAAAAGACCGCCGACGAAGGCGATCTTTCCCAATTCAAAGCATTTCTAAAAAATATCGGCTCGAACTTTATTTTGCAAGGCGGAAAGTTTGAATTTTTAGCTGAATTTGAGTGGGCGCTTGCCTGCCGAAGGCAGGCATATGCGACATGGCTCCCCAAAAAAAATTTCAGCGAACTTTTACCCTCGCCTTGCCGAATTTAATCCACAAAGCAAGGACTTGCCTGCCAAAGGCACGGCGCAAGCGAAAAGGAATTTAAAACAAAAAATTTAAAAGCGACAATCGGGGGCAAAGCCCACGCACCCCCAAAAAAGCGGGCGGGCAAAAAGGAAGGGGTTTAAGGGGAGGGAATTTTTGCCCGCCCGCTTGCCCGTCCGAAGCCGAAAGGCGTAGGAGGGCTTTTCCGCCCCGCCGTATTTTTTCGTATTCGCTTAATGCGAATACGCCGCCAATCAAAAAAATATGTTTACCTCGCCAACCTGCGCGTGCACAACATAATTATTACCTTTGTATAAATTTAAACATTTTTTATCTTTTTATCTTTAACCAATAAGCCCCAAGCAAGGTAGCAATCGGCATTGACATAGCTACGCCGATACTACCGACCAATGTTCTGACGATTTCAGTGGCGATAATTTCATTATTGATTACTTGGCTATAAGACAAAAATGGTTCTTGGTGAATTATAAACAAAAGCAATAATGGCAAGGAAACGCCAGCATAAGTTAAAAATAAAGTATTGACCATTGTTCCCAGATGAGTATTACCCACCTTAAAAGCGGCTTTAAACACCTGGCTACTATCCATTTGCGGATTGGCTTCTTTAATTTGTTTTACCACCTCAATTTGGCTAACAATAACATCATCTAAAACACCGATGGCACCGATCAGCATGCCGGCTAATAATAAACCCTGAAAATTAATTGCATTCTTAGTTAAACCGATTAAATAAACTGTTTCATCTTGAGTCATGCCCGACAATCTGGTTAATTTTGTAAATAACACCGAGAAGATTAATGTAATAAATAAAGATATAAGGACACTCAATACTGATAAATGTGATTTCTGCTTCCAGCCTTCGGTTAAATAAATCATTATAGTCAAGATAAAAAAGGCGCCGATAAGGCCAATATACAACGGGTTGCTTCCGTCTAATATTTTTGGCAGAATGAATTTAATGATAATAAAAAAACTAATAACTAAGCCTAGCAATGATTTTATCCCTTTCTTCCTGCCAATTAAAATAATTATCGCGCAAAAAATGACTCCCAATAAATACAAATATCCTCGCCTAATAAAATCGGTAATATAATATTTTTCTTTGCCCTCAATGTCTGTAGATTTCTGCACCAGGACTTTATCGCCCACTTTATATATTCCGGCGCTGGCTACTTCAATATCGGAAATTCCTTCAAATTTTATTTCTTTATCTTTCCATTTTCCGTTTAAGCCTTTTAATAATAAATTCTGCTGGGTCGCTTTAGAGCCATCTTCCCGGTTAATTTCTTTTTGGTCTAAAATTTTTATTACTTTCGCTTCAAAAGTTTCTTCAGTGCTTGACAGTGGCGTGTCTTGTTCCGGCGGCATGGTTTCTTCTAAAATATTTTCTTCGTTATAATTTTCTGTTTCGTTGTTTTGAGCATAAGAAAAATTAGGAGTAAAAAAAACCACGCTAAATAAAATTATCAAGTACAGAAAAAAATATTTTTTCATAATTAAAACTTAGTCATCTAAACACATTGATTTTTTTGAGATTGTCCCCATAATTATTTGTTTAACACAGCCGGTTGGAAAATTATTTGCATAACATGTTCCGACTATATTATTTATAGGTTTATTGGCAAGTGTTGTTTTTTGTTCTTCGGTTAATACTGGCGGAAAACACACTCCGCTTTCGCATTGAGCTCCATCAGTACATATTTCACCAGCCTTTTTATCAGATAAAAGACAATTCTTTTGATTATCAGACCATTCCCCGCCAGCACTTTCGCAAAATTGTTTATTTTTTTGCGGATGATGTTCAGGCAATGATGAATAATAAAAACCTAAAGCAATTCCCAATAAAATAACGGCTGCGAAGATTACAAAGATAATTATTATCTTTTTATTCGCGTATCTTAAAACTTTCATATTTTTATTTCTTAGTTAATATTTTATTAGCGATTGATATTAAACTTTTGGTTATATTAGAATTATTATCCATAGCGAAAGGCTTGCCATTATCGCCGGAAATTACGATTTCCGAATCTATCGGGATAGCTCCTAAAAATGGTATTTTATACTGCTTAGCAATTTTTGATCCGCCACCTTTTTTAAATAAATTTATTGTCTTGCCGCAATGCGGACATTCCAGGCCGCTCATATTTTCAATTATACCATGAATTTTAAGTTTTAATTCTTTAGCAAAATTTATCGCTTTTTTTGAATCCAACAGTGATACATCTTGCGGAGTAGTAACTATAACCGCTCCGGACTTGGGCAATAGTTGAGCGATTGAAAGCGGTTCGTCGCCTGTGCCTGGCGGAGAATCAACTATCAGCCAGTCTAAATTTCCCCAGGTTACATCTTTAACAAATCTCTCAATAATTTTCATCTTAGCCGGGCCTCGCCAAATAATCGGGGCGTCTAATCTTGAAATGAAATAAGCCATTGAAACCAATGATAAATTTTTACTTATTTCTACTGGCAAAATTAGATTTTGGCCATAAGGAAAAACTGCCTTATCCTGCGCTCCAAGCATTAAGGCTAAGCTCGGGCCGTGGATATCGGCATCAAGCAAGCCAACTTTTAAACCTTTTTTCGCAAAAGTAATAGCTAAGTTAACAGCTACCGTTGATTTGCCCACGCCACCTTTGCCGGAAAAAACCAGCAAAGTATTTTTTATTTTATTTTCCATAAATTAATGATCTAAAAATTTAACTATAAACATTAACAATATTCCTAAAATAAATATTACATATGTTGCGGCTGATTTTTTTACATCTTTTTCGCCTCTTATTTCCGGAATGAGGTCGGAGGCGGCAATGTAGACGAATCCGCCGGCGGCAATCGGTAAAATATATGGCAAAAAACCATCCAAGGACGAAAAGAAAAAATAACCGACAACGCCTCCTAGTATAACTGTTAAAGCTACTAAATAATTCACTATCAAGGCTAACCTATATTTAAAACCGGCATGTATTAAAACTCCGAAGTCGCCCATTTCCTGCGGAATTTCATGCGCCGCTATTGCCAAGGTTGTTGCCAATCCTAAATGTATATTAACCATAAAAGCGCCGGCAATAATCAATCCATCAATAAAATTATGAATACTGTCGCCCACTAAATTCATATAACCGAACGAATGTATCGGGCAGTCTTCTTTATGGCAATGCCGCCAAAAAAGTAATTTCTCAATCAGGAAAAAACCGGCAAAGGAAATTAAAAAAATTATAAATAATAAATTTATATCAATTTTTTCTGCCGCTTCCGGCATTAAATGCAAAAAAGCACCGCCCATCAGTGTGCCGGCAGAAAAGGCTACTAAAAATTTTACAATCTTACCTAGAAACTCTTTTTTAAAAAACATAAACAGGACGGCGACCCAAACACATAGGGTAATAAGAAAAGTAGAAAATACTATCGCTAAGAATGTAGGCATAATTTTTTATTTTTTCTTAATTATTTTTATTGCCTTGCCGTTAACCAGAGCATCGGCGATTTTTTTATACGCTGAATAAAGTATCCTTTGATAGGTGCTTTGAGAAGTATGCATTTTTTCGGCCGCCTCTTGCTGTTCCATGTCGTTAATATGGCGCAAACGGTAGGCTTCCATTTCTTCAGTGGTAAGTTCTACAATTTCAAGCTCCCTCATAGGCACGCCTTGAGGTTTGAAATAAGTTATATTCGGATTAAAACTAATTTTTCTGCAAAGTCTTGGTCTAGACATATTATTTTTCAATAAAAACTGCTACCGCAATTGCAGTAGTCCAAAGGCCTGTTTTATTTCCTTCCGCAGATTGGGTTATATTAGTTGTTTTAAAAATATAACCGGAGGCTTTATATACTTGCTCTCTTTCTTCCCATGCGGTATTAGAATTAAATTCAATTCCCATGGTTGTGGCCAACATTGTTGCCGCCAAATCTTCCGCATATTCTCCGGTTTTTTCTCTTTTTTCTCCAAAAGCATGATGCTCTGAAAGATAGCCATATTGTTTACCATCTTTAGGAATAGCTAGCCCGATAGACGCTGAGGTTAACCTGTTTGGTTCGTTACTTTCATTTCTCGCCATAACACAATAAGTTATTTCCCCCGGATTTAATAGTTTAATACCCTCGTCCTTTGATATCATTTTACAATTTGGAGGAAAAATAGAGGAAACACAAACTAAATTGCATTTTTCAATTCCAGCATTTCTCAAAGCCAATTCAAAACTTGCTAATTTATCCTTATGCACACCGACACCTTTTGTTAAAAAAACTTTTTTGGGAATCATATATTTTCTAAATCACTATTTGCTTAATATTGAATAAATTTAATAACAATGCTATTATTTTGTTGAAAGAAGGCCACCCGGCCCCTTTTTACAAAGAGGCCGGTTCCCGCGCCTTCTTTTATTTTTGCTGGTCTTTTAAGGCTGTTTTTTCTTTTTTTACAGCTACTAATTCTTCTTCAAGTATTTTTTCTTCGTCTTCCAAAGCTGCTAGTTCATTTTTAGGAGAAATAAATCTCCTAAAACCGAAACCCCCACGGCAACCACGACCTAGTCTCATACCGCCCCCGCAAGGGCCTAGACCTCGGCCAGTTCCAGCGCCTTGTCCCATTGGACCAGTCCCATTTAATTTTGGCATAATTTTTTTCACCTCCCTTCTTAATTTTAATAGATAACTCGACCTTTGCCCGCTATCTATTATGAATATACACCCATAACATTTTATTGTCAATATTTTAAAAATTTAATAAAACAATCATAGAAGTTTAGGCGGCGCGCTGGCGAATAGCCAGCACGAAAAAATACGGCGGGGCGGAAAAGCCCTCCTACGCCTTTCGGCTTCGGACGGGCAAGCGGGCGGGCAAAAATTCCCTCCCCTTAAACCCCTTCCTTTTTGCCCGCCCGCTTTTTTGGGGGTGCGTGGGCTTTGCCCCCGATTGTCGCTTTTAAATTTTTTGTTTTAAATTCCTTTTCGCTTGCGCCGTGCCTTTGGCAGGCAAGTCCTTGCTTTGTGGATTAAATTCGGCAAGGCGAGGGTAAAAGTTCGCTGAAATTTTTTTTGGGGAGCATTGCTTAATGGAACGAACTCATCTCCAGTATTCCGCCTTAAGGCAGAAAAATTTTTAGACAGGTTTAAAGCCCCGCCCCGCACTTCGGGGGCGGGGCTTTGCATTTGAAGCGAATTAAAAAGATTTTTCCCTAAAACAAAAGAAATTTTAATGCTTTCGGGCGAATAGGTTATTTTTTGTTTTGAGGGCGGTATCAATTTTTTCTTTTTCTTTTTTTCAAATATTTGGTATAATAGGAGCGAACCCAATCCATACGCTCCGCGATTTTTTATTATAACTTAATTGTTGTAATACCAAAGGGGCAACTCCTGTCAATTTCGCGAAAGCGGGATTGGGTTCGCAGGGTTGCCCCTTTGGTTTTAAAAATATGAATTATAAAAATTGCGCGATTTATACCAGAGTTTCAACCGACAATCAAGCGGAAAAAGAGTTTTCGTCTTGCGAGGCCCAAGAGCAAAAAATGAAGTCGTTTATCGCCAGCCAAGATAACTGGCAAATTTTTAAAGTTTATACTGACGCTGGCTATTCAGGGGCAACCATTGAAAGGCCGGCGTTACAGGAGTTGCTTGCGGATTTAAAAAAAGAAAAAATTGATATTGTTTTTGTGTATAAAATTGACCGGCTCACCCGTTCGCCCAAGGATTTCTACCAATTGATCGAATTTTTTGAGCAAGCAAAAATTGATTTTATTTCTATTACTGAAAGATTTGATACTTCAACGCCAGCGGGCAGATTACTCCGCAACATTATGCTTACTTTTTCTCAATTTGAAAGAGAGCTAACCAGCGAGCGAACAAAAGACAAGATGCTGGAGCGGGCTAAAAAAGGCATGTGCAATGGCGGAAATACGCCTTACGGATACGCGAGGGAAAACAAAAAACTTATCCCCTGCCCGAAAGATGCCGAAGAAATAAAATCAATTTTTGAAAACTATCTTGAAACCGGCTCATTGTCAAAAGTGTACAAAATGGCAATAGAAAAAGGAATCAAGAATAAGCGGGGCAAAAATTTCTCTAAAACCACTATCTTTTCTATATTAAGAAATGTCGTTTATATCGGAAAAATAAAATATAACGACGCAATTTATCAAGGCACGCATGAACCGATAATCTCGGAAGAAATTTTTGCCCTTGCTCAAAAAATACACAAAAACAAAAGGAAAAATTTTAGAGTATACAAAAATTTTCTTTTCGGCGGCTTAATAAAATGCGAAAAGTGCGGCTCTAAAATGACCTCTTATTTTACAAACAAAAGAACGAATGGAAAACTGACAAGATATTATTACTATCGCTGTACTTCTACTTTAGGGCACGACTGGCAAGCTTGTTCGGTAAAACAAGTATCCGCCGAAAGATTGGAAAATTTTTGTATTGAAAATTTAGAGCGAATTTCCGTTGACAGCGATTATATTGAAAATCTTGTTTTTCGGCTAAACCACGACCTGCAAATAACCTCGCCTATTTCGCAAGACGAGGCTTCACGGACGGGGCACGAGGCCGAATACGAACTAACGCCAGCATGCTCTAAATTTTCGCAATTTTCGTCAGAGAAAATTGCTCACACTCTAAAATTTTTCCTTTCCGCCCTCAAAACTAAGACGGGAGTCGAAAGAAATCTTTTAGCTAAAAGATTTCTTGAAAAAATAACCTATTCGCCCGAAAGCATTAAAATTTCTTTTGTTTTAGGGAAAAATCTTTTTAATTCGCTTCAAATGCAAAGCCCCGCCCCCGAAGTGCGGGGCGGGGCTTTAAACCTGTCTAAAAATTTTTCTGCCTTAAGGCGGAATACTGGAGATGAGTTCGTTCCATTAAGCAATGCTCCCGGGGTCGGATTCGGACCGACGACCAACTCGTTAACAGCGAGCTGCGCTACCGCTGCGCTACCCGGGAATAGTAGTATTCTATTATTTATACTAAAAAAGTAAATTCAGTAAAGACTAAATTTTCCGAGCTCGTCCTCCGAAGCCCTGTCTGCCGGCAGGCAGATTTAGCGAAGGAGGGCTACCCGGGAATATTTTAATTAATCATTAAACTAAAACCTGCCTTGCGGCAGTGTTTTTATAATAAATTATTTTGATAAATTAGTCAATATTAAATTTTTTGCTAACATTGACAAAATACGGATAATTAGGTAATATTTACTGCTAGAACATTAAAAACTATCAATATGCTAAATTCGCGGAGGGAATATGAAGAAAAATATAAATTGGAGGGTTGAGCGGGTATGTACGGAGAATGGCGCGGTGAAAGAAGTGGTTTTTTTAATAAACGAAATTTCACGCGTTGGAATCAAATTAGGTCCGGAAGGAGGGCTTAAAAAGAAAATCTGGGGGAATAAAGAATTTTTTTCTTCTAAAAAATTCCCTTGGAAGGAAATCAATCTAGAAGCTAGAAAAAGGCTGGGTGTAAAAAATTGCTTGCCGCGCCCGCGAAAAACATCTCTTTTTTGCGAGGAAACAGCGCGTCTGAAACTGGAAGCGGAAAAATTTAATAAAGAGATAGAAGCGGAAGCGGCTTTGGCGAAATACAAAAATAGAAAACTGAAATATACCGCCGCTTGCCAAAAAATTTTAAAGGACAGCCTGAAAATTAAGATGGTTAGTTTAAGAGGTTTTCCTCCGGCTCAACGCCTGAATTTGATTCTCTTAAATTGCTTTGGCATAATGGCGCTGGAAGAAGGATGGCTGGGTTTGTCGCGCTGGTTTAAATTAGGAGAAAAATTCAAAATAAGACGGCAAAAAACACCGGACTTATATTCTGCAATCAGGATGCAGGAACATATTTTGAAAAAATACAAATATAAAAATCAGGGAGAAATTTCCAAATTGCACTCCATTAAAAAAATAATTTTGGACTGCAATGAACTTTTGTTAAAATGGAAAACAGCCAAACCGCAAAACAAATCGGCAATTAAACGGAAACTGATTACCTCTATTTTAAGCTTGAAATATTGCCGCAATGAATTTAAGCAGGTTATTAAGGATCAACTTTCCCTGATATTGCCTTGGCGCGATAAAACCGGACGCATCAACCCGGGCGCCTTAGCCGCCAGAACAATTACCGGCTTAAATGAACTGCATTTAAGGCTTAAAGAGATTGAAATAATAGAGCCATACATTGCTCTGCGCCACGAACTGCTGATTTATTTAGAACAGTGGCAAAAAGAGCTTGTTATGGAAGCGACGAAATTAATTAAACAAAAAAGAATCAAATTGGCGGTCAAAATTTTAAGTATAGCCGTAATCTCGCCGTATCGGGAGCAGGCCGAACAGGCAAAATTCTGGCTAGAGAACTGCTTGCTTGAAAAAACTTGTGATCATCCGAGGCGATATTTGGCTACCGCGATTGAAATTTTACAAGATGACCTTAGCCCCGAAGCTAAAATCCGTTAAACAATCTAAATAACAAAAGCCTCCAGAAAAATTGGAGGCTTCTTTTTTTAAATATAATAATCTTAATAATCCCTTAGCTTTTTAATCCCCGAGTGCTTTTGGATGCGCTCTAAGGCTTTGGCTTCAATCTGCCTGATGCGTTCGCGCGTAACATCAAACTCACGGCCGACTTCTTCTAAAGTATGGGCTACCCCGTCAACCAAGCCAAAGCGCATTTCCAATATTTTCTGCTCCCGAGGCGTTAATTCAATGATAACTTCCTTAACATAATCTTTTAGCAATTGCAAAGCCGCCGCCCGCTCCGGCGTTACGTTTTTCACGTCTTCAATAAAATCTTCCAAAGTTGAGTCTTCGTCGTCGTCGCCGATGGAAGTCTCTAAAGATATCGTGTCTTGGGATATTTTTATGACATGCCTTACTTTATCAATATCTTCGCCCATCTCGGCCGCGATTTCTTCTGGCAATGGTTCGCGGCCCAAATCCTGGATTAACTGGCGCTGGACTTGCTGGAATTTATTAATGGTTTCAACCATATGCACCGGAATTCTGATGGTGCGCGATTGATCGGCTAAAGCGCGGGTAATCGCCTGTCTGATCCACCAGGTGGCGTAAGTTGAAAATTTATAGCCGCGGCGGTATTCAAATTTTTCCACGGCGCGGAACAGGCCGATATTCCCCTCTTGGATTAAATCCAATAAGCTTAAGCTTTTGGAGCCGGTGAATTTCTTGGCGATAGAAACCACCAGGCGCAAATTGGCTTCAATAATTTTTTTCTCGGCTTCTTTATCGCCTTTTTCTTTGCGTTTGGCCAATTCAATTTCTTCTTCGCCGGATAAAAGCGGCACCTTGCCGATTTCTCTTAGATACATCTGGATGGAATCGGCGCTTAACTCGGAAATATCAAACTTTTTCTTTTCGGTAAAACCGATGATTTGCCCTGATTTATTTTTAACGTCATCACCCGCGCCTAAAAATCCGCCCGTATCTTCAATTATCTGGATGCCGTTTTTTTGCAAAGCCTCTAAAGTCAATTCATAATCATAAATATATTCTTCAATCTCGGGAAAAACATACAAGAGTTCCGTTTCCGTAAGAAAGCCGCGCGAACGGCCTTTAACAATCACATTTTTAATCTGCTCCTCGGTCGGCTTGATTATAATATGCTCCGCTTTCTCCCGGCTCGGCTTCTTGCCTTTGGGTTTTTTATAAATTTTTTTATAATTTATTTTTTTCGCCTGGGAATTTTTAGGCCCGAGCTTTATTTTCGGCCGCTGAATCTTTTTCCTTTTAGCCTGGCTTTTATTTTTTTTATTGTGTTTCGCCATATTTAAAAAAATTTTATTTTATCTCTATTAAATTTATTTCCTCGGTTAAGGCTTTAAATTCCTCCATTAAATCTTTTAATTTTTCATTTTTCTCTTGGCCGCTGATATTTTCTTTTTCGAGTGGCGCGATTAATTTGGCGATTTCATGGCGCCGGTTATTTAAATAATTAACCCTTAACGTAGCCATAATATTTATTATCTCGGCCTTAATCTGCTCTTCGCTATAATCGTAAAAATCTTTATCAGCTAAAAGAACCAGCCTGTCTAATAAGCTCAAACACTTATAACTATCAGGCTGGCTATCGGTTTTTTCTTCGCCGGCTTGAGTAAAATTGTCCGGGTTGCTTAACCATTCTTTCAGGCTAAGATAATTTATCGCCAATTCAAAATTTCCCCCTTCACGAGTCCATAAATCTATGAGCTTATTATAATAAATAATTATATTTTTGTAAAGGAGTTGATTGGCTTCGCCGGCTAAATCATCCGGTCCGATATGATTAATTACATACTCTAAATGCGCGGGAAATCTTATGGCTAAAGCTAAGAGCAATTCCGAAAGCATTTGCTCCCGGCTGGGCTTTAATTGGCTTAATTCTGCCGCCTCGCGGGCTAAAGGCTTGGCTGAAGAATTAGCTTGATTTTGTTTTTTAATAATTTCTCCGAGTTTTTCCCTTAAAGAATTTTCATTGGCATTAATCTCTTGGCTTAATTTTTTAAGCCAAAAATCCTGCTCGGTTTTTGAGCCGAATTTGGCGATGACCGGCAAAATTATTTTTTCCGCCTGGCTTTGGCCTTCATAATCTTTTAAATTCAGCTTGGCGAAAGTCTTGTCAAAATAATATTGCATCATGGGCTTGGCGTTTAGAACCGCCTGCCGCCAGCTTTCCGGATTATTTTTAATGCACTCGTCCGGGTCTTTGGCGTCTTTAATCTCAATAACTTTTATGTTCATTTCCGCCTGCATAGCTTGGGCGATGCCGCGTTCAGCCGCTAAATCACCGGCTTTATCCATGTCAAAAGACAAAAATAAATTATTGGAATAACGCTTGATTAAATTAACCTGCTCGGCCGTTAAAGCCGTACCGGAAGTCGCGATCACATTCTTAAAGCCATTTTGCTCGGCCATAATCGCGTCCATCTGGCCTTCAACCAAAACGGCCGCGTCCTCGGACTTTACGGCCATTTTAGCCTTATCTAGGCCGAATAAAATTTTTGACTTGTCGTAAATCATAGTCGCCGGCGTATTAATATATTTTCCCATTTTTTCTTCCGCCTCTTTCTCCGGCCTGACCCGCGCGGTAAAACCGGCCACGTTGCCGTTAATGTCATGAATAGGAAACATAATCCGGCCGCGGAAGCGATCGTAGAATCCCGGAGTCTTTTCTTTCTTAACGCTTAAGCCGGCTAAAAAAATCTCGTTTTCGCCAAAGCCCCGGCTTTTTAAAAAATTAGTCAGGCTGTCCCAGGTATCCGGACTGTAGCCGATTTGCCATTTTTCAATTGTTTCATCGGTTATGGCCCGCTCGCGCAAATATTTACGCGCGGTTTCGGCCGCCGGACTGCCGGTTAAAACTTTATGATAATACTTGGCGGATAATTCTAAAATATCTAATAGCGCGTTTCTTTTTGAAGTCAGCGCCGGATCGGCTCTTTTTAAAACTACGCCGGCCTTTTTGGCGAGCAAGCGCAAAGTTTCCACGAAGCTTAAACTTTCAATTTCCATGACAAAAGAAAAAACGTCGCCGCCTTTGCCGCAGCCGAAGCAATGCCAAATCTGCTTCTCCGGGCTGACCATGAACGACGGGGTTTTTTCCCGATGAAACGGACAATTGGCGCGAAAATTCAAACCAGCCGCTTTAAGCTGGATATATTCGCGGATAACGTCAACAATATCTAATTTTGATTTTATTTCATCGGAAGGATTGGGCATAACATTTTTATGGCAATTGATTGGGCTAAATTTGTAAAATTTTCGTGCGAGGACTGTTTGAGCCCCGCTTGAACGGGGCGAGTTCCGCAGTAGAAAATTTTATAAATTTAGCCCAATCTTCATATATTTTATATTTTTACGTTTTCCAAATTTTAAAATTTAAAAATACTGTTGGTGCAGCCTTTTATTCTGGCCATTTCCTGCTCAACAAGTTCTCCGTCATACTCGGCGTTATGCGCGTGCGCGCCCTCGTAGCTGGCTTGCTTTTGGTCAAGATGCAAATTTAAAATCACCTGATTGTTTTGCTCTTCCAAATACAAATGAAACCTGGGGTAAAAACCGCGGTTAAGCCGGCGCACATAGCTTTCCTGCCCGGTATGCCGATCCATTAAATAAGCGTAGCCGGCCTGCCTTAATAAATTTTCCGGCGCCTGATCTAAAGTATTTTTATCTAATATTAGCTTCATAATTTTTGATTATAATCTATCTTAATGATTTTATCATAATTCAAAAATTTGATTAGGTCAAAGGGGGTAAATTGTGGTAAAATAAAAATAATAACCATTCAAAAAATATGGCGCAAATTTACTTATATTCTTTAGTGAGCGTAACTCTGGTTTCTTTAATTTCTCTGATTGGCGTTCTAACCTTGGCTATATCCGGAGAAAAATTAAACCGTCTAATAATGCTTTTAGTTAGCTTATCGGCCGGCACGCTTTTAGGCGACAGCTTCCTGCACTTAATACCGGAAATGGCTGAAAAAAACCAAACCGGCTTAGCGGTCTGGCTCTGGCTCTTAACCGGCATTTTAACTTTTTTTATTTTGGAAAAAATTATCCATTGGCGCCATTGCCACGTGGAAACAAATTTAAACCATCCTCATCCGGTCGGTTTAATGAATCTTGTCGGCGACGGCCTGCATAATTTTATTGACGGTATGATTATCGCCGGCTCATTTTTAGTCAGCGTAAAACTCGGCCTGGCCACGACTTTAGCTGTTATCGCCCATGAAATACCCCAAGAAATCGGCGACTTCGGCATTTTGCTTCACGCCGGCTATAGCCGGGCTAAGGCTCTTTTCTTAAATTTCGCTTCGGCTATTACCGCTATTTTTGGCGTTTTGCTAACTCTAGCCATCGGCGTCCAAGCGTCCAATTTTACTTCTTTTATTATTCCTTTTACGGCCGGCGGTTTTATTTATATCGCCACCGCCGATTTAATCCCGGAATTAAAAAAAGATACGGCGCCCGGCAAATCATTGTCCCAGCTTTTACTGATCATTATCGGCATGGCTATCATGCTGGCTTTAAAAAAAATTAGTTGATAATTATGCCAAAATTAAACAGCTCTGTTTATAGAATTTTAATTTTTATCGTCGGCGTTATAGCTACAATCGCCTACCGCGCAGTTATAGTTCTAAATTATTACAGCCAGTTATGGGTGGAAATATCCTGGTATGTCGGCACTGTCGGTTTTATTTGGTATTTCGCCCACCGCTTTAACATAGAAAATCGCCGCGACAAGCTTATTAGAAAACTTCAGCTGATTGAAAAAACCCGGGCCGGCCGGCCGTTTAGCTCCGAAGATAAAACCGCTTTGCTTTATATTTTAAAAAGCCTGGACACTAGCCTGGCTAAATGGAATTATATAGCTATTTTCATTTTCTCTTTTTTAGCCATCGCTTACGCGCTTTACGCTGATTTATCAGCCATGCTTAAATAATCAAACTAACTTAAAAAAGAGCGATAATATCTGCTCTTTTTATTTTCTGCGGTGTCTATTAGACAAAGTTCGAAACTATTTCGAGCAAAATCCAAATGATTAAAACTACTAATGCGGACGAGGCATGGCGAAATAATTTGTCTGGAGGAATGGATTCGCCCTGCCTCGGCTGATTTCCCGCCCGCAGGAGGGGTCCGAGGAGGAATGCGGAAGGGTTTCGGACTGGTGACTTTCAGATATTTGACGACTCTTAAAGTTATCTTAATAGTTTACCTTTATTAAATCCTTTATCTGCTGTTCGTTTAAATTTTTAATGTTATCAATTTTGTCTTTTTCTTCACCCATTGAGCGTCCAAGAAAATAAGAGAACACATCTTTTTTCTGCTGTAGTTCTAAACCTGGATGGGAATCAGTAAATTGTTTATAAAGAGTTGCTATTGGCATGCACCCCGAAATTCGGACACGATATTCCACATAAAGCGGTAATGGTTTAAAATAAAGAGGATAGAATTAATAAACTAAAAGCCTGCCAAAAATATGGCCAAAAAGATAAGCCAGGAGATTA